>RGVT01000403.1 GCA_010027105.1 Planctomycetia bacterium | reverse complement strand
ACGGCCGCCGCGGTGAGCCCGCGCCCGAGGCCGGAAGAGAACCGGGCCCTCCACTGGATGCGGAATTCCTCCTCGGTGGCCAGGCGGCGCACACGGTTCCGCCACAAGCCCCCGTACCAGGCGCGGGCTATCTCCCGGTCGTCGGCGGCCATCACCGCCGCCCTGAGCGCGGCTTCGTCGAAGCCGTCGCCGGGCAGCAGTCCGACCCACGACCGGGCGACCAGCGCGAGCGCCGCGACGACGGCCCCGAGCAGCGCCGCTGCGTGGGCCGGCCGCCACGGGAGAGCCGCCGTGGAGTCCGGCTCCCGCCGCCGCAGGCGGCCGAGGTCACGCAGCCGCGGCACGGCCAGGTCGCGCCCGCAGCGCGGACACCGGGCGATTCCTCCCGCCTGACCCGCCGTCACGACCACGTCGGCGGCACATTCGCAGGGGAGGAGAAACGAGGTCGTCATGGTCGTTCGTGTCCCGGCCGCCCCGGCCGAGGCCCGCAGAGATTCGCCCGGCGGATTTTTTTACCACGCGGCGGGCAATTTCCTGAAGGTTCGCCCGATTTTCGAAAAAAAAAGTTGGCCTTCCGCACGCCGCAGCGGCATAATCGTGGGCCTTTCGAAACCCCCGGTCCGGTGCCGTGCTTTCCCGGGGGCCGCAGGTCGCCCAGATTCGGGCCCGCGGCCCACGGCGGCGTGGTTTTCCCACCACTGGACTTGGCCGCGCCTTGAATCACACTGTCGGCCACCCGAATGATGCATCGTCGAATGGATGGGACTCTCGATCCGTAAGAAGGAGCACTGTTTTGTACGACTCGCTGCTGGATGAACTCGAAGACGACGTCGTTTCCAATCCCCAGGAGGTCGAGGATCTGACGGTCAAGGTCGTCGACGCCGAGGAGGCCGACGCCGATTTGCTCGTCGACGAGGAAGCCGGCCCGCTGCCCGAAGGGGAGATCGAGGCGGAGGCCGAGGCGGAGGCCGAGGCCGGGCAGGAGGGGTCCGGTGAGGCGGAGGAGTCGCTCATCGAGCAGGTCGAGAACTGGTCGGACGACCCCGTCCGCATGTACCTCACGCAGATGGGTGAGATCCCGCTGCTCACGCGGGCGCAGGAGATCCATCTGGCCCGGCAGATCGAGACCACGCGGGCCCGCTTCCGGGCCAAGCTGCTCGAATGCGAGTACGTCTGCCAGCAGGCGTTCAAGGTGCTCTCACGCGTGCACCGCGGCGAGCTTCCGTTCGACCGCACCGTGCAGGTGTCGGTCACCGATCGTCTCGAGAAGGACCAGATCCTCGGCCGGCTGCCGCACAACCTGCGCACGCTCGAGGTGCTGCTCAGGCAGAACAAGGCCGACTACCGGATCGCCCTCTCGAAGAAGCGGCGGATGGCGGAGCGGCGCGACGCGTGGGCCCGGCTGGGCCGGCGCCGGCGGCGCTGCGTGCGGCTGGTCGAGGAGCTCGGCCTGCGGACCCAGCGGATCGAGTCGCTGATCCCGACGCTCGAGGGCTTCGTCACGCGGATCCGGGAGCTCAAGGCGAAGATCGACGCCCACAAGAAGTCGAAGCAGCCTCCGGCGACGCGGCAGAAGCTCGTCGACGAATACCGGATGATCCTCAAGGCCTGCCAGGAGACCCCCAAGAGCCTGAAGCGACGCGTGGCGGAGATCCGCGAGATCTACGCCCGCTACCAGAAGGCGAAGCGGGGCCTCTCCGAGGGCAACCTCCGGCTCGTCGTGTCGATCGCCAAGAAATACCGCAACCGCGGCCTCTCCTTCCTCGACCTGATCCAGGAGGGCAACGCGGGCCTGATGCGGGCGGTCGACAAGTTCGAGTATCGACGCGGTTTCAAGTTCTGCACCTACGCCACCTGGTGGATCCG
>RGVT01000402.1 GCA_010027105.1 Planctomycetia bacterium | reverse complement strand
TTCTTTATGTTGCATTTGCAATGCCTCAAGTAGACAAATGGATAATTACCGAAAAACATTCTTATTTAGAAAAAATAAATAAAAAAAGACAAGAATTACAACCAAAAAATTATTTAGATCAAATTAATGAACGTTTTCCTGAACAAAAACAAAAAAGTGAAAAAATTAGGATACGATTGCCAATTTTAATTAAAAATGATGGTGGCAGTTTTGTTCATCAAGAAACAAAAAATGATAATGATACTTTACGCTATCGTCACGATAACAATAAAAAAATGATGAAATTAACCGTTTTTTCTGCGGATGGAAATTTTTATATAGAAAAAAATGAATCACCCCTAAAATTTGAAAATGTTGGAGGATATGAAATAGTCAAACAAGAATTATATCAAATTATGGACATGTTACAAAACAAGACAAAATATGAACAATATGGTGTAAGATTACCCAAAGGGATTTTATTAGAAGGACCTACGGGAAACGGCAAAACTCTTTTAGCAAGAGCCTTTGCGGGAGAAATGAAGTTTCCTTTAATTGCAACTTCGGGAGCGGAATTTAATGAAAAATATGTGGGTATTGGAGCAGCAAGGATTAGAGAATTATTTAAATTTGCACAAGAAAATCAGCCTTGTATCATTTTTATCGACGAGATTGATGCATTGGCAAGAAAAAGAACAGCTATCGAGGATGGTTCTGGAGATGAAAGAAGCCAGACATTGAATCAGCTTTTGGTGGCTTTGGATGGATTTCATACTACGAATAATATCATCGTAATGGGAGCAACGAATCGCATCGATATCTTGGACCCAGCTATTAAAAGACCGGGTAGAATGGATAAAATTATCCATATTCCAAATCCTGATGCAAATACAAGAAAACAGATTATCGAAATCCATAGAAAGAAAAAACCAATCGAGATTACAACGGAAGAGATTGTAAAATTGACGGTTGGATTAAATGGGGCACAAATTGAAAATATCTTAAATGAGGCAACACTTTCCTCAATTCGTAATTCTATTCTTCCCATCACGGGGAAACATATAGAAGAAATAAGAGATAAAATGATCCTTGGAAATTCCATAGGGGTCAAGAATATTACGGAAAAAACATTAAAACGAGTGGCTGTTCATGAAATCGGACACCTATTGATGGCTTTGAATTCCACCCATTTTGAAAAACCGTCGAAAGTTACAATAGAATCTTCTCTATTTTCATCGATTGGTCTTACTATTTTTGAAAAAAAGGATGCTGACGATGGTTTCTATCTCCGTGAATATTGTTTAGATCATTTAAAAATTTTATTAGGAGGCCGCATCGCAGAAGAGACGATATATGGAAACTCCGTGTCATCGGGGGCTTTTTCTGATTTAGAAACCGCATTTCATGTTGCTACAAAAATGATTATGGAGTACGGTATGGGTTCTCATATCATTTTTCCTCGTTTTAGTGAAACTTATAAGAAGAAAATTGATCAAGAAATTCATACCGTCATTTCTAATGCTTATTTTGAAACGAAAAGATATTTAACACAAAATAAGGAAAAATTAATTATACTCTCTAATAAATTATTTGATAAAAAAAATCTTTATTCGGATGATTTTTATTGATGTTTTAAGACTTTTATTGTTTTTTTTATATGTATCCCCCCTTCCCCACAACACATCTCAACAAAAATAAATGATTGATTGAATAAAACAATGGAAGAAAGATGCAAATGTTAATTGAAAACATTGTTACTTTTTATCTCGACGCTTTTTTTTTTTTTCTTGCTTGATTGTATAGGAAAAAAAAAATTATCATCATCAACGACGAAACAAAACAGCACAACGAAAAGACGAAAATATGGATGCTAGTTCTTCTACTACCA
>RGVT01000401.1 GCA_010027105.1 Planctomycetia bacterium | reverse complement strand
CTGCTCGACCAGGCCGCCTATGATGCAGTGGTGAAAAGCCAGCCCCACTGACCGCCGCCCGTCCCGCGGGCGGCGGTCAGTGGGGCTGGCTTTTCACCACTGCATCATAGGCGGCCTGGTCGAGCAGGGCCGACATCTCGGCCGGGTCGTCGGGCCGCAGGCGGACGATCCACCCGGCCCCGTACGGATCCCTGCCGAGCGTCTCCAGGGCGGAGGGCAGGGCGGTGTTGACCTCCACGACCTCGCCCGAAACCGGCGCGTAGATGTCGCTCACCGCCTTGACGCTCTCGATCTCTCCGAGCGACTCACCCGCCTTCACCCGTCGGCCCACGTCCGGCAGTTGCATGAACACGAGGTCGGTGAGGGCCTCGACGGCGTAGGAGGAGATGCCGACCGTGACGAGGCCGCCCTCCTCGGGCCGGGCCCACTCGTGGGACTTCGCAAACTTCATCGCTGCTGCCATCGTTCGTTTCTCCTCGAAGAACGGACTGCCATGATCGTCGCCGATCAGCCGCGGCGGTAGAAGGGGAGGGGGGTGACGCGGGCGGGGAGCCGGCTCTCGCGGACGACGACGTCGAGCGCGGTGCCGGAATCGGCCACGGCACGATCGACGAGGGCCTGTGCCACGGCCCGGCCGATCGTGGGCGCGAAACTGC
This sequence comes from Planctomycetia bacterium, assembly GCA_010027105.1. Lineage (GTDB taxonomy): Bacteria > Planctomycetota > Planctomycetia > Pirellulales > UBA1268 > RGVT01. Next base: position 1,211 of record RGVT01000401.1, on the reverse strand, counting down.
CGCTCGTCACGCCGCCGACCTCACGATCGCCCTGCACGACCACGCCGCCCTCGCGGGCTGCCCGCTTGGTGTCGAACTCCAGGCCCACCCGCACCCGGCCCCGCGGGCGATCGCGGAGGTCGACGAAGCGTTCGTGGCCGGGGAACGACCGGCCGTCGAGCGTGACGCCGAGGCCGAGGCCGATCGCGAACGGGTCGCTCCCCTCGCGCAGCTCGTGGCCGTAGAGCGGCATGCCCGCCTCGAGCCGGAGCGTGTCGCGGGCCCCGAGGCCGCACGCCGCGAGCCCGGCCGCCCGGCCCGCCACGTGGATCGCCTCCCACACCGGCTCGGCAGCCGCGGCGGCGACGACGATCTCGACGCCGTCCTCGCCCGTGTAGCCCGAGCGGCTCACGGCCGCCTCGTGGCCGGCGATGGTGGCCGTGGTCGCCCGATACGTGCCGAGCGCCGCGATCCGCGCGGCGTCGGCGGCGGGACAGAGGCCGCCCACGATCTCGACCGCCCGCGGGCCCTGCACGGCGATCATCGCCGTGTCGCGAGTCCGATCGACGAACCGTACCCCCGCCGCCGGCAGCCGCGACTCGAGCCAGGCCACCACACGCGAGCGGTTGCTCGCGTTGACGACGAGGCCGAGCCGCGGCGTACCGTCGGGAGAGTCGGCCTCGCGCGACACGATCGCGTCGTCGAGGATCACGACGTCGCCGCCGCCTTGAAGGCTCCCCGTGACGAGCGTGTAGCGCAGCCGCCCCGGCTCGATCCCTTCCACCCGCCTCGTGAGCAGCCCCTCGAGCCAGTCGATCGCCGCTGGCCCGGTGACGGAAAGGCGGCCCATGTGCGAGACGTCGAACAGGCCAGCGGCCCGCCGCGTGGCCAGATGCTCCTCGACGATCGAGCCATACTGCACCGGCATCTTCCAGCCGGCGAAGTCGACCATCCGGCCGCCGTGAGCCTCGTGCCAACGGCAGAGCGGCGTTTCAAGCAGGGGCGCTGTCATGTGCGGAATCGTAGCAACGACGCCGCGAATCTGCCGAGTGGAGGGCTGCGCCGGAGGTTCAGCCCTTGCGCGGTGCGCCGGCTTCGGGCCACCCGATCCCCCTCGCCGGACGTTCGCTGCGCCCATCCCTGGCAATCCTGTTCGGCACGGCGATTGCCTGACCGTGGGGCAAGCGTCCCGCTTGCCGTAGGACAGGCTTCAGCCTGTCATGCTTTACCCC
>RGVT01000041.1 GCA_010027105.1 Planctomycetia bacterium | reverse complement strand
CCCGTCGCCGGACGTTCGCTGCGCCCTCCGGGCTGCGCTCACTCCTAGCGACTGGCGCTGCGCCATCCATGGCTTCGCTGGTCGCTAAAGCCGGCGGCCAGGGCACTGGGGAGCCCGAAGCCTCCTCAACTCGTAGGCGGTCAGTATTTTCGGCGGAGTCGGTCGGTGGGCACGCGCAGACGCAGGGAGTCGTTGAGGACTATCGGTGTCTGATCAAAACCCACGAGTTCCGTACTCTCAACACGACCGGAGTCGAGCATGCCTAGCGCCGGCTCCGAATGCAGGGTGTTGCAGCCCTTCCCCTGAAGCGGCCGGTCGCCTCGTGGCCTGAAAGATCTCGCCGCGGTACGATCCCCGCATGACCGCTCCAGGCGCGCCGCACGGCCGCGGGTTTCCGCTCAACGAATCGATCGCCGTGGGGGCGATCCTGGCGCTCTGCCTGTGGGCCCTGATCACCTGGTCGGGGCACGGGGGCGATGCCGTGCCGCTCGGGCCGTTCGATCCGGGCCGGTGGTTTCCCGGCCGCAGCCTCACGCTCGGGGAGCTGCCGCTGGTGGTGATGCTGTTCGTGGGCGGCGCGCCGCTCGTGTGGGACCTGCTCACGAAGCTCCTCGCGGGCACGTTCGGCTCCGATCTCCTCGCCGGGCTGTCGATCGTGACGAGCGTCCTGCTCGGGGAGTATCTGGCGGGCGTCCTCGTCGTGCTCATGCTCTCCGGCGGCGAGGCGCTCGAGAGCCGGGCGGTGAGCCGGGCGGGCGACGTGTTGAACGCCCTCGCCCGCCGCATGCCCGCGCTCGCCCACCGCAAGCTCGCCACGGGGTTCACCGACGTCGCGCTCTCGGAGGTGGCCGTGGGCGACGTGATCGTCGTGCTCCCCCACGAGATCTGCCCCGTCGACGGGACGGTCGTGTCGGGGCGGGGGTCGATGGACGAGAGCTATCTCACCGGCGAGCCCTACCGGATGGCGAAGGCGCCCGGGTCGAGCGTGCTCTCCGGCGCGATCAACGGCCAGGCGGCGCTCGAGGTCCGCACCGACCGGGTCGCCGGCGACAGCCGCTACGCCACGATCATGGAGGTCCTGAAGACGAGCGAGGAACGACGGCCCCCCCTGCGCCGGCTGGCCGACTCGCTCGGGGCGTTCTACACGCCACTGGCGGTGGCGATCGCCGTCGCGGCCTGGGTCGCCAGCGGCGACGCCACGCGGTTTCTGGCGGTGCTCGTGGTGGCCACCCCCTGCCCGCTCCTGATCGCGATCCCCGTGGCGATCATCGGCGCGGTGTCGCTGGCCGCGAAGCGCGGGATCGTGATCCGCGATCCGGCGATCCTCGAGCGGCTCGACACCTGCCGCACGGCGATCTTCGACAAGACGGGCACGCTGACCTACGGCACGCCGAAGCTCACCGACGTGGCCACGTTCGCCGGGTGGAACGAGGCCGACGTGCTCGCGCTGGCCGCCAGCCTCGAGACGTATTCCAAGCATCCGCTCGCCGCCGCGGTGGTCGAGGCGGCCGCCGAACGCTCGGTGCGGCTGCTCGAGGTGGAGGAGCTCGCCGAGCGACCCGGGCAGGGCCTTTCGGGCCGCGTCAAGCGGCTCAACGGCGGCGCCGAGGCGCACACGGTGGCGATCACGAGCCGCCAGAAGCTGGCGGTGCTCGATCCGGCGGGGCACCCACACCTGCCGCCGCAGGCCGGGGGCCTGGAGTGCGTCGTCGTGATCGACGGCCGGGCGGCTGGGCTCTTGCGGTTCCGCGACACGCCGCGGGCCGACGGCCGGTCGTTCGTGAAGCATCTCCTCCCGGCCCACGGGTTCTCGCGGGTCTTGCTCGTGTCGGGCGACCGCGAGACCGAGGTCAGGTGGCTGGCCGACCTCGTCGGCATCTCGGAGGTGCACGCCGGCATCCAGCCCGAGGGGAAGCTCGCGATCGTGGAACAGGCGACGAAGGAGGCTCCGACCGTGTTCGTGGGCGACGGCATCAACGACGCGCCGGCGCTCGCGGCCGCCACGGTGGGGATCGCGATGGGCACGGCGAGCGACGTCACGAGCGAGGCCGCCGGGGCGGTGGTGATGGATTCGGCGCTCGAGCGGGTCGACGAACTGTTCCACGTGGGCCGGCGGATGCGATCGATCGCCCTCCAGAGCGCCGTCGGCGGGATGGCGGCGAGCGTCGTGGGGATGGGGCTGGCCGCGGCCGGATTCCTGCCGCCCGCGGCCGGCGCCCTTCTCCAGGAGGCGATCGACGTCGCGGCCGTGGTCAACGCCCTGCGGATGACGTGGCGGGCCGGGCCGCTGTCGGACTACGGCGGGTAGCGATCGCCCGCCCAGGCCCCGCGTGTGAGATTCTCGTGTGAAACGCGCGGCCGCTTGTATCGCGGCGGCACGCCCTCTACGGTGGGGTCTCGGCGGAAGGCGGTTGGCCCCGACACACGCACGGGAGGCGATGGCGATGGAATTCTTCGAAGCGGTGGGCTCGCTCGGCATCGGGCAGGTGATCCTGCTCGTGACGGCGCTCCTGATCGCGTTCGGCTTCGAGTGCATCAACGGCTTCCACGACAAACGCCGTGGCGACGGTGATCTACACCAAGTCGCTCAAGCCGACGCCGGCGGTCATCTGGTCGGGGCTGTGGAACTTCATCGGGGTGCACGCCGGCGGGATCGGCGTGGCCTTCAGCATCGTCCACCTCCTGCCCGTCGACCTGCTCGTGAACATCAAGACCGGCCGCGGCCTGGCGATGGTGCTCTCGCTGCTCGGCGCGGCGATCATCTGGAACTTCGCCACCTGGTACCGCGGGCTGCCCGCGTCGAGTTCCCACTCGCTCATCGGCTCGATCATGGGCGTGGGGATGATGAACGCCTGGCTCGAGCGGGGCTCCGCCTTCGGGGGGATCAACTGGCACAAGGCCTCGGAGGTGGGCACGGCCCTGCTTCTCTCGCCCGTGATCGGGTTCGGCCTGGCGGCCCTCCTGCTCGTCGTGGCCCGGAAGTTGATTCCCGCCCGGGAACTCTACGAGCCGCCGCACGGCGACCGGCCGCCGCCGTTGTGGATCCGGGCGCTGCTCATCGGCACCTGCACCGGCGTGAGCTTCGCCCACGGGTCGAACGACGGCCAGAAGGGGATGGGGCTGATCATGCTCGTGCTGATCGGGATCGTGCCGGCCGCCTACGCCCTCAACATGGGCACCTCGCCCGACCAGATCACGGCCACCGTGGAGGCCGCGCGGCGGCTGGAGCAGGAGCTCTCCGAGCCGCAGCTGGCCCTGATGATGAACGCGCTCAAGGATCGGCACCTCGCCGAGTCGAAGGTCGACCGGATCGCGCGGCAGGAGGGTGTGGCGGCGGCCGCCGTGCTCGAGTCGCCGCTGGTGGAGGAGGTGTTCGACCCCTTCCCGCGGAACGACGTGGTGCTCGCCACGCTCGACCCCCTGCCCCTGTGCCGGGAGGTGCTCGTGAGCCTCGACGGCAGGCAGAGTTTCGCCGACCTCCACGCCGACGACCGCTGGAAGCTCCGCACGCACCTCGTCGAGCTCGGGGCGTCGGTGCGCACGCTCCTGCGGCAGTTCGGCGACAACCTGGCCGAGGATCGCCGCAAGGTGCTCAAGAGCCTCGCCGGCCAGCTCGCGAAGCCGGTCGAGTACGTGCCGGAATGGGTCGTGATGGGCGTGGCGTTGTGCCTAGGCCTGGGCACGATGGTCGGCTGGGAGCGGATCGTGGTCACGGTGGGCGAAAAGATCGGCAAGACGCATCTCACCTACGCCCAGGGGGGCGCGGCGGAGCTGGTGGCCGCCACGACGATCGCGATGGCCGACTCCTTCGGCATGCCGGTGAGCACCACGCACGTGCTCTCGAGCGGCGTGGCGGGGACGATGTGGGCCAACAAGTCGGGCATCCAGCCGGAGACGGTCCGCGAGATCGCCCTGGCCTGGATCCTCACGCTGCCGGTGGCGATGGCCCTCTCCGGCGGCCTCTACTGGCTGGCGACGTGCTTCACGGGCTGAGCGCCCGGCGGCGCCCGTCCCGCGTCGTCGGTCGTTTGACGCGTCCGTGACGCCGATTTAGCGTTGCGGAGGTGCGTCATGTTCTCGCGGGGCCGTGTTCGATGTCTCTCCCCCTGATCCTCCTGCCGCTGGCCGGTCTGGTGGCGGCGTCGCCGGCCGGGGCGGCCGAGCCGGCCACCCATGTGGTGAAGCCCGTCCCCTTTCGGCTCGAGGCCCGGCTCGAGGGCGTGTTCGAGCCGCCGCAGCTCGTGGAGGTGCGGCCCGACATGCGCCGCTGGACGCAGCTGGTCGTCGAGGAGGCGGTGCCGCACGGGACTCGCGTCGGCACGGGGGACGTGCTCGTCCGTCTCGACACCGACAAGCTCGACGAATCGATCCGCGACCTGGAGATCTCGGGGAGACTCGCGGCGACCGCCCTCGGGCTCCTGGAGCGGGAATTGGCGATCCTGGAACGGTCCACGCCGCTGCAGCTCGAGATCGCGGCCCGCAACCGCCGCGTCGTCGAGGAGGACCTCGAGCGCTACGACGCCGAGGAGGCCGACCTGGCCATCGCGCTCAACGACAAGCAGCTCGAGGCGGCGGAGTTCGCGCTGGCGAACGCCGAGGAGGAGCTGGCACAGCTCGAGAAGATGTACGAGCAGGACGACCTCACCGAGGAGACGGAGGAGATCGTGCTCAAGCGGGCCCGGTTCGAGGCCGACATGGCCCGCTTCTTCGCGACGCTCGCCCGCGACCGGCACGAGCGGATGGCGGGTCTCGACCTGCCCAGGCGGCGGGAATTTCTCGCCGACCTCGACCGCACGTCGGCGGTCGATTTCGAGCGGGCGCGGGAGGGCCTGCCCGTGGCCCTGGAGAAGCAGCGGCTGGAACTCGACAAGGCACGCAACGAGCAACGCAAGTCGGCCGAGCATCTCGCCGAACTCAAGGCCGAGCGGGAGCGGATGCCGCTCCGGGCCCCGGCCGACGGCATCGTCTATTACGGCAGGTGGCGACAGGGCAAGTGGACCGACACCGACGCGGCCGCCGGGCGGCTGCGGCCGGGCGGCCAGCTCGACGCCCGCGACACGATCATGACCGTTGTCGGCCCGGGAAAACTCGCGCTGCGGGCGCCGGTTCCGGAGAAGGACCTCGCCCGGGTCGCGGCCGGCCATCCGGCGAAGGTCGTGCCGAGGGCGTTTCCAGAGATGCGGCTGGCGGCCAGGGTGCGGAGCGTGTCGGCCGTGCCGGTCGGGGCCGGACGGTTCGACACGTTCCTCGATCTCGCCGAGGAACATCCGCGGCTCGTCGCCGGCATGGAGGCCGACGTGCGGGTGATCGCCGAGAGCCGCCCCGAGGCGCTCGCGGTGCCGAAGAAGGGGGTGTTCAGCGAGCCGCTCGACGACGACGCGCGGTTCGTCTACGTGGTTTCCGGGGAAGGCCGGGAGCCGCAGAAGCGGTCGGTCGCCGTCGGGCGGGCGAACGACGAGCTCGTGGAGGTCACCGCGGGCCTCTCGTTCGGCGAGGTGATCCTGCTCGAGAAGCCGAAGCCTGCCGATGCCCAGCCGAAGGCGGAGGCCAAGGCCAAGACCGAAGACGGGGCGAAGCCGCCCGATGCCGGGCCGGCCGAGAAGCCAGCCGCGGCGCCACCTCCGCCGGCGAAGGGATGAACAGCGTGACCGTCGCCCGACCGGCCGTGGCGTGGGTCATCGCCGTCGCGGCGGTGTGCGGCGGCACGGCGGTGCCGCGGCCCGCCGCCGGCGGGGAGGAGTCGGCCGACGCGGCGGGGCGGTTCGCGGCCGCGGAGGCCGGCCCGCAGGCCGCACCGGTGGAGCCCGTGGCAGCGGAGCAACTGGAAGCGTCGATCGGGAGGGGCGTCGCGTTCCTGCTCGCGAGCCAGCGGCCCGACGGCTCGTGGGGCTCGGCCGACAACACGCGGGGGGGAGTCGACATCTACGCGCCGCCCCCGGGGGCCCACCATGCGTTTCGCGGCGCGGTGACGGCCCTGTGCGTGTCGGCGCTCGTCGAATCGGGCGCCGCCCGCCCCGAGGTGTCGGCGGCGATCGACCGTGGTCGGGCGTGGCTGCTCGAGCACCTGCCCGATCTGAGGCGGGCGACTCCCGACACGCTCTACAACGTGTGGGGCCATGCCTACGGCATCGAGGCGCTCGCGCTGCTGCACCGGCGCGCCGCGGGCGATCCGGCGCTCGCGCAGCGACTCGAAGACTGCGTCGCCGGCCAGGTCGAACTCCTCGACCGCTACGAGTCGGTGGACGGGGGCTGGGGCTACTACGACTTCAGGATCGGCAGCCGCAAGCCGGCGGCGAGCCCGACGACGTTCACCACCGCGACGGTCCTGCTCGCCCTCGCCGACGCCCGCGACCTCGGCGTCGCGGTGCCGCAGCGGCTCTTCGACCGGGGCCTGGCCTCGATCCGCCGGCAGACGAAGCCCGACCGCAGCTACACCTACGGCGAATACCTGAAGTACCGCCCGCAGCACCCGGTGAATCTCCCGGGCGGGAGCGTGGGCCGCTCGCAGGCCTGCCACGCCGCCCTCAGGCGGCTCGGCGACCCGGCGCTCAGCGACGAGGCGATCCGGGCCTGGCTCGAGCGGCTCGTGGCCCGCAACGGCTGGCTCGACCTCGGCCGCAAGAAGCCGATCCCGCACGAGTCGTGGTTCGCGGTGGCGGGCTACTTCTTCTTCTACGGCCACTACTACGCGGCGTTGTGCCTGGAGTCGCTGCCGGCCGCCGACCGGCCGGTGATCCAGGACCAGCTGGCCCGGATCGTGATGGCGATCCAGGAGCCCGACGGCTGCTGGTGGGACTATCCCTTCTACGACTACCACACGCAGTACGGCACCGCCTTCGCGGTGCGCACGCTCGTCCGCTGCCGCCACGGCGGCTGATTCGGCGCCGGCTGTCCGAGCGGCTGGTAGAGTGGTGGCCTCCATGAACCACAGCCTCGACCCCACCGCCGAGCGCGCCCTCGCGATCAACCTCGACGCCTCCGTCTACGGCACCTTCGCCGAGATCGGCGCCGGCCAGGAGGTGGCCCGGTGGTTCTTCTCCGTCGGCGGCGCGGCGGGCACCGTCGCCAAGACGATGTCGGCCTACGACATGACCGTCAGCGACGCGATCTACGGCAAGGCGCCGCGATACGTCTCCCGGGAGCGGGTCGAGGAGATGCTCGATCACGAGTTCGCGCTTTTGCGCGAGAGGCTCGACGCGACCCGTGGCGACCACACCCGGTTCTTCGCCTTTGCCGACACCGCGGCGGCCCTCTCCTACTCCGGCGGGAACGAGTGCCACGCCTGGCTCGGCGTGCGGTTCCAGCACGCCTTCCGCGCCGAGCCGAGCGACGTGCTCCTCCATTGCAGGCTGCTCGATGCCACCAACGCGCGGCAGCAGGAGGCGCTCGGCCGCCTCGGGGTGAACGTGCTCCACGCCGTGCTCACGCGGTCGCGCGAGCCGCGGCAGATGGTCGAGGTGCTCCTCGACGACATCGGCCGTGAGCGGCTGGAGATCGACTGGGTGGCGGTCCGCGGGCCGGCGTTCCCGGGCGTCGACAACCGGCTCCTGGCGCTGCATCTCGTGCGCATCGGCTCGACGCCGGCCATCCTCTTCGACGCTTCGGGCACGCCGCTGTTGGCATCCGAGGCGCTCCGGCACGCGAGCGTGCTCGTGGAGCGCGGCCGGTTCGCCCCCGTCACGAGGCTGAACCTCGAGATGATGGCGGCGGCGCGGCGGGATTTCGCGGGCGGCACGGAGTCCGTCCGGGAGATCAGGGAGATCATGGAGATCACCATGAACAACCTCCGCGACCGGGGGCAGGCCCAGGACGCCGACTTCCTGGCCCGCGTCGACCTCCTCTCGGCGGTGAAGATGATGGTGCTCGTGAGCGACATCGGCCTGTTCCACGACCTGGGCGAATACCTCGCCGCCCGGCACGTCGAGCGGATCGGCCTGGTGCTCGGCGTGCCGCTGTTGCGCGAGCTGTTCAACGACGCCCACTACCGGCGGCTGCCCGGGGGGATCCTCGAGGCGTTCGGCCGGTTGTTCACGAAGTCGGTGCGGCTCTACGTGCAGCCCACCCGCGACGTGATCGACGGCCGCGTCGTCTCCGCCGACACGCTCCAGGTGGCCCCGCACCACGCCCACCTGCTCGAGCATCTGCGCACCAACGGCCTGGTGCGTTCGCTGCCGTGCGATCCCGAGACGCTCCGCACCTATTCGAGCGACGAGGTGCGGGTGCGGATCTGCTCGGGCGACCCGTCGTGGCGCGACCTCGTGGCGCCCGAGGTGGCCGAGCTCGTCGACCGCAACGGCTACTTCGGCGCGTCGTGCGACCTGCCGGCGGGCGGCTGAGCGGCGGCCGTCACTCGGACCGCAGCCGCTGCCGGAAATACTTGCAGCCCGGTACGAAGAAGCAGGCGCCGCTCACGAGCCCGAAGACCACGTGCTGGTAGTGCGGCACGAGGCACATCACGAGCGCCGTCGCGAACAGCACGGCGGCCTGCACGTAGAACGCGCCGGCGAGCACGCCGGCCTTGACGAAGAACACGGTCCCGGCGAGCAACGCGAGCACCGGCGAGAGCGTGAGTACGTCGAGCCGGAGGAGGGCTTCCACCCAGAAGAGCAGCACGCTGGCGATCACGCTGCCCCCCCAGACGTGCGCGATCTGCCGCTCCACGGCCGTCACCGGCCCGGTGCGGTGCCGCAGCGCCCAGAAGATCGGCGCCCAGAGCGCGAGCCCGCCGCCCCACAGGGCGAGGTAGGGCCAGCGGGTGGTCACCCCCTCCCAGGCGAGCACGTCGGTCGTGACGGAGAGGGCGAGGATCACCACCGAGTGCCACATCCAGAGCAGGCCCCAATTTTCGAGCACGACCGCGTGGTGGGTCTCGCGGAAGAGCCGCGCGGCCACGTCGGCGAGCCCGCCACGCCGGGCCGCGATCGTCTCGCCGGCGAGAAACGCCCGCAGGTCGGCCGCGAGGCTCGCGGCCGACGCGTAGCGGAGTTCCTGCGGCTTCTGCAGCGTCTTGAGGGTGATCATCTCGAGGTCGCGGTCGATGCCGGCGGCCACCGTGTGCGGGGCCGGCGGATCGGTCTCGAGCACCGCCAGGAGCGTGTCCATCGGCGTGGCGGCCCGGAACGGCGGACTGCCGGTGAGCATCTGGTAGAGGATCGCGCCCAGGCTCCACACGTCGCTCGCGGGGCCCACGTCGCCGCGGCTGCCGGCCGCCTGCTCGGGCGACATGTAGCACGGCGTGCCGAGGATCGCGCCGGTGTGCGTCACCGACTGGTCCTCCTCGATCCGCTTGGCGAGGCCGAAGTCGGAGACGTGCGGACGGCCCGATGGGTCGATGAGGATGTTCGAGGGCTTGAGATCGCGGTGGAGCACGCCGCGGTCGTGGGCCGCCTGCACCGCGTCGGCCACCTTCGCCAGCAGCGCGGCCGCCTCCCTGGGCGGGAGCGGGCCGTCGGCGAGCTGTTTGGCGAGCGTCGTCCCCTCGATGAGCCGCATGCTGTAGAAGGGATGGCCGTCGCTCTCCCCCACCTCGAAGATCGGGACGATGCCTGGATGGTCGAGCCGGGCGGCCGCCTCGGCCTCGCTGCGAAACCTCGCCAGGTCGGCCCGGCTGGCGAGATCGCGGCGGAGCAGCATCTTGATCGCGACGGTGCGGCCGAGGCTCCGCTGCGTGGCCCGGTAGACGATGCCCATGCCGCCGCGGCCGATCTCCTCGAGAAGGTCGTAGTCGCCGAACGAAGCCGGCAGCGGGATGCCGCCCGGGGCGAACCGCGCGGCTTCCGCTTCGTGAATCGCGACGACCGGCTCCGCGGTGGACGTCTGCCGGGCCTCGAGCACGGTCGACTGCTCGGCCACCGCGTCGGTCACGAGGATGGCGGCGAACACCTCCCGCAGCTGGTCGGCGAGGTCGGGGTACGCCGCGGCGAATCGCTCGAGCCGCTCCTGGGCCACGCCCGGGGCCGCCTCGGCGAGTTCCTCGACGAGCTCGGCGAGCCGCTCCTCCTGGGCCGCGGAGAGCGGAGCCTCCACGGCCAGCCTCCGGCCGGGTGCGGCGACGGTCGATGCGTGGATCACCATGGATAACGCGGACCCAGGGTCCGCTCGCACGTGCGTGTGTGAAATGATAGGCGCGGCGCAGCCGCGGGCAGGCCGCCCTCAGGCGCCGCCCTCGAGCAGCACCCGCAGCCGGCGCATGGCCCGCAGATACCGCATGCCGGCCGCGGGCTTCGAGAGCCCGAGGGCGGCGGCGGCCTCGGCCGTGGACAGGTGCTCGAAGTGCCGCAGGAGGACGATCTGGCGGTCGGCCTCCTCGAGCCGCTCGACGGCCGCCGCGAACCGCCGTTCGAGCTCGTGCCAGGTCGCGGCGGCCGCCGGAGTGAGATCGTGGTCGGCGAGGCGGCCGACCACGTCAACGCCCGAGCCGTCGAATCCGTCGGCCGTGGCGATCGGCACCTCGCGGTCGACGCTCCGGGCGGCGGCCACGCGGTGCCGCCGATGGGCGTCGATCAGGCGGTCGCGGGCCATGTGCCGCAGCCAGAGCTGGAAGGGCATCGTCGGGTTCGCGAGGTAATCTCCGAGCCGGCGGTTGGCCTCGATCATCACGTCCTGCACGATGTCGCTGGCGTCGACCCTGTGCCGCACCACGCGGTCCATCCTCCGGTCGATCATCCGCTTGATCGCCTCGCGGTGCCGGGCGAGAAGCCCGCCCACGGCGGCCTCGTCGCCGTCGCGGACCCGGTCGAGCAGCACCTGCGTCGGCTGCCCGTCGGGCGGTCGAGATTCGTCCGGTCGCGCGGGCGGAGGGGCCATGCTCGAAGTCTACATCGGCGGCGTGCGCCGGGGCGCCGCGGGCGCCGGTCGGGCAAGGGCTGCCGGGGTTTCCAATTGTCCGGGACGGCGGGCGGAATTTTTGCGGCGCAGACCCGCCGTTTTTTGACCGTGAGAACATCGTGATCCATAATCGCTCGCGGTTGACGGAGAAACCGCTGCCTGCCGCGACAGGATGCGGCCTCACGCGAACGGATCGCCCTCGTGAACGTCGTCAGCCCCCCGACGTGGCCGGCCCGCCGCCCGCCAGGCCTCCGGGCAGCCGGAATTCTGGCGATCCTGATCGCGGTCTTGTGCCCCGTCCTCTCCCCCGCCGACGAGCCCGTGCCCGGATGGTCGGTGTCGGGGACGGCCGAGCCGATCGAGGACGTGGCGGCAAAAACCGCGCGGTTCGAGCGCGAGGGGCGCTGGGCCGACGTGGTGGCGGCCTGCGAGGCGGCCGCCCGCAAGGGAACGCTGGCCCCCGAACTCCGGGAGCGCTACGACCTCGCCAAGATCCACTGCGATCTCGTCCGCCGCCACACCGAGTCGGCCTACCGGACCCAGCTCGCCAGGCTCGCCGAGCCGGACGCGCGGCGGCTGTATGCCGAGGTGCTCGCCCGCATCGCCTCGCACCACGTCGAGCCGCCGAACTTCGCCCGCACCGTCTCGCGGGGGCTGCTGGCGCTGGACGTGGCGATCGACGAGCCGGCGTTCGCCGCCGTGCACGTGCCGGCGACCGGCGCCGGGCCGCGCGGCGAATATCGGTCGCGGATCGCCGAGCTCGCGGCCGGGCGGACGGTGGGTTCGCAGGTCGAGGCCGAGACGTTCGCCGCCTGGGTGGCGTCGATCGCCCACGGCACGCTGGGCATCGAGCCGTCCGTCACGTTCCTGGAGATGACGGCCGCCGCGATGGGCGGCCTCGACGAATACTCGGCGTTCCTCACCACCGGCCAGCTCGACGACCTCTATGCGCAGATCGAGGGGAACTTCGTCGGCCTCGGCGTGGAGTTGAAGGCGGCCAGCGACGGCCTGCTCGTGGTCCACGTCATCGCGGGCAGCCCCGCCCAGCGGGCCGGAATCCGCCCCGGCGACCACCTCGTGGGCGTCGGCGGCCAGCCGCTCGGCGGCATGGGGGTCGACCAGGCCGCCCAGCTGCTCCAGGGCCCGCCGGGGTCGCTCGTGACGCTGGCGGTGCTCAGGGCCCCGGCGCCGGCCCGGGCGGTGACGGTGCGGCGCGAACACGTCGAAGTGCCGAGCGTCGAAGACGCCCGGATGGCCGACGCCGACGCGGGCGTGGCCTACGTGAAGGTGACGTCGTTCCAAAAGACGACGGCCGCCGACCTCGAGGCGGCCCTCCGCCGGCTCGACACCGCCGGCATGCGGACGCTCGTCGTCGACCTGCGCGGCAACCCGGGCGGGCTGCTCTCGGCCGCCGTCGACGTGGCAGACCTGTTCCTCGAGCGGGGTCTCGTGGTGGCGACCCGCGGCCGTAGCCCCGAGGAAGACTTCAACTACACCGCCAGTCGCCCGGGCACCTGGCGGATGCCGCTGGTCGTCGTCATCGACGGCGACTCCGCCAGTTCGAGCGAGATCTTCGCCGGCGCGATCCGCGACCATGGCCGGGGCACGATCGTCGGCACCCGCAGCTACGGCAAAGGCTCGATCCAGGGGATCTTTCCGCTGGAGTCGGCCGGCGTGGGGATGCGGCTGACCACGGCGAAGTTCTTCTCCCCCAACGGCAAGCCCTACAGCGGCGTGGGCGTGGAGCCGCACCTGGCCGTGCACGCCGCGGCGCGGCCGGCAGGCGGCGTGGCCCTCGTGGGCACCGGTGGCCCGCCGGCCGCCGACCCGTTCCTCGACACCGCCGTGGAGGCGGCCCGTCGGTCGCTGCCCCGTCCGGCGGCGCGGCCCCCGTCCCGGACGACCGCCGTCAGGTAGCCGACCCCCGTCGGCTACTTGAACTCGACTCGGCGCGGCTGTAGGTTGCCGTTGGACTTCGTCGAAGTCCGTCCGCGCCGCAGAAATCTTCCTTCTGGCTGCGGCGAGGGCGTCCGGCCCGCCACCCGTCGTTTCCCGTCTCCGGCCCGCACCAGCGTGCCCCAACGTAGAAGGACCTCCTCATGACCACCGCCCGCTCCAGCGCCATCGCCGCCATCAACTCGTACAAGTCGAACGGTCATGCGTGGAACTTCCGCGAAACGCCGACGAGCGAGATCTTCGGCGCCAACGTGTTCAACGAGGCGGTGATGAAGGATCGCCTGCCGAAGAGCGTCTTCAAGGCGCTGCAGGCCACGATCAAGCACGGCAAGCCGCTCGACCCGGGCATCGCCGACGCCGTGGCGCTGGCCATGAAGGACTGGGCCATTGAGAAGGGCGCCACTCACTACGCCCACGTGTTCTATCCGCTCACCGGCATCACCGCCGAAAAGCACGACAGCTTCCTCTCGCCCACCGGCGACGGTGACGCGATCGCCGAGTTCTCCGGTAAGGAGCTGATCCAGGGCGAGCCCGATGCGTCGAGCTTCCCGTCGGGCGGCCTGCGGGCCACGTTCGAGGCCCGCGGCTACACCGC
>RGVT01000005.1 GCA_010027105.1 Planctomycetia bacterium | reverse complement strand
TTGGCCCCGGCCGCGGCCGGGAGCACCACGCGGTTGGCCCCGCTGCGGAGCAGCTTCCGCTCCGTGTCGGGCCGCTCGCCGCGGGCGATGATCTGCACGGTGTCGCTGAGCTCCCGGGCGGAGAGCGTGACGAACACGTTGGCGGCGTCGTCGGGCAGCACCACCGCCACGACCCGCGCGGTGTCGATGTGCGCCGCGCGGAGGGTGCGCTCCTCGGCCGCGTCGCCGGCGACCGTGGGGTAGCCGAACGACTCGGCCAGGGCGAGCCGATCGGGATTGGCGTCGACGACGAGCAGGGGCATGCCCGCCGCCGCCAGGTCGCGGCACAGGATCTGCCCCACCCTGCCGAATCCGCACACGATTGCGTGCCCGCGCATCAGGTCGATCTGCTGGCTCATGCGTCGTTTCTCCAGTGCCTCGCGAATCTTTCCATCGGCCATGAATTCGACCAGTCCGCCGATCACCCACAGCCCGGCGGAGCAGCCCGCCACGATCAGGACCATCGTGAAGATCTTGAGCGCGGGGCTGGCGACCGATCGCACCTCGCCGTAGCCCACGCCGAAGATCGTGATCACCACCATGTACAGAGCGTCGATGACGGGCCAGCCGGCGAGCATGTAGCCCACGACGCCGATCGCCACGATCGCGCCCAGGAGCGCGCCCCCTGTGGCGATGTGGCCGAGCGCGAGGCTCCTCGTCTCTGGCTCGGCGGAGAAGGGCACGGCTCTCAAGCGGGGCTCGGCTCCCCGGCCCGCTCCACGCGGCGGATGATCTCGGCGGCGATCTTCTCCTGGATCCCGTGCTCGAGGTGCGTGGTGAACCCCACGCACGAGCAGTTGATCTCGCCGAGCACGTAGGCGTCGGAGCCGTCGGCCGCGGTGTCGAGCATGAAGTCGGCGGTCCAGATCAAGGGGATCTCGTGGCCGCCGAGCCGGTCCATCACCTCGGGCAGCGCCCCGAGAAACATGTCGACCAGCGGCCGCCACTTCGCCGGATCGTCGTAGGTGTACGTGGCGCCGGAGAAGAGCGTGGCCGAGAAGGCGTCGGCTGCGTCGGCGGGCTTCTTGTGGACCACGAAGATGGGCGTCCGGCCCACGAGGAGGATGCGGATCTCCCCCTCCTTGATCCGCGGCATGAAGCGCATGTCGACGAGCATGCCGTTCTCGCCCACGATGTACTGCTCGCAGAAGGCCATGAACTCACCGAGCGCATGGTGCTCGACGTGGTTGTCGACCGCCTCCACGCACTTGACGAGCGCGTCGAGGGGCACCGGCGCTCCGGGCGCACGCGGCCGTGGATCGTCGACGCTTACGAGCCAGATCCCCTCCCCCGTCGAGCCGCGGTTTTGCTTGAGCACCCGCCGGCCGCCGGCGAGCAGCGCCGGAAACCGCCGCTGGAACTCGTCGACGGTGTAATAGGCGGCGGTGTCGGCGGGCACGAGGCCGGTGCCGACGAGTTTCACCAGGGCGTCCTTGGCCCCGTATCCGGTCATGGCGTCGGGGTGGGGCATTCCCACGACGCCCGCCGCGCACAGCCGGCGGAGCATGTCGAAGTAGGCCGCCTCGCCGCCGGGGATCGTGCCCGGGTTGATGCGGCTGACGTAGGCGTCGGCCTCCGCGGCGACGCGATCGCAGAGTCGGTCGCGCTCAGCGTCGCGGTAGAAGACCGCTTCGGCCGACCAGCCCCGGGCCCGCAACGCCTCGACCATCGGCATCGTGTCGCGGCGATGACCGTCGGGGCCCTTGTCGGTGCCCCCCTCGGCCTCGAAGAAAACGACGTGCTTTTTCACTGACCATCTCCTGGCCGCCCGGTAGCGTCATGCTTGACATCGTCGCGGACTGCTCGCGGAAAACCCGGCCAGAAGGACCCTGATTATGACCCCTCGGGGGCCGGGAGCAAGGGCCTGCTGCAGGGCTCATCGCGAGGACGCCCGACCAGCGGCCCTGACGGGGTGGCGAACTCCCACGCCCGAGACTGCGTAGAATGGGGTCGAGGAGTGACGGGCTGTGATGCCAAGCCGGAAACGATTCGTGTGGGCCTTGGCGGCGTGCGCGGCGGTCGTCGTGCAGGCGGCGCCCGTCGGCGTCTGCCGAGCCTGCGACAAGCCGTGCTGCGCCGGCCTCCGTCCGACGGTGACCGGATCCGTCGAGGAGCCGGGGCATACCTGCCCGCTGTGTGCCGCGGCGAGCGGCCGCGATGCCCGCGGGGGCGACGACCAGCCCTGCCGCTGCCGGCTCGATGCCCGCGACGAGCAGCCGCTCTCGCTCCCGAGGGGCGGCGTCTCGCCGGCCGACGCCGCCGGCCCGGCGGTCGGGATGGTGGCCGACCTGCCCGATGTTCCTCACGCGATCGGCGTCTGCCCCGAGTATGCGGCGGCCCTGCTGGCCATGCCGATCCGCCCGCCGCGGATCCTGTTTGGCGTCTGGCGGAACTGAATCGGCCACGGTGCTTCTCCGCCCTGGCCTTCCCACGCCCACACGTCGTGGCGTGGAGTGATCGATCATTCTTTCTCTTTGGAGTTCGTTCCATGAACAGTTTCATTCTCTGGGCCACGCTGGGCCTCGTGCCCTTCGTGCCCGCAACCGACGGCAGCCTGAATGCCGGCTGCCCGAAGTGCGACTGCTGCGGCTGCTGCGAGACGGGCACCTGCACGTGCTCGCAGTGCACCTGCGAGTGCTGCGTCGACGAGTGCCCCGCAGCCGGCGCGACGGCCGAGCGGGAAACCTGCTGCGGCTCGGGCTGCTGCGGCAAGTAGCGGCTCACCGGGAGTCGACGGAGTTCGTGCGGCGGCGGGGGATCACAATCCCCCGCCGCCCTTTTTTTGCACGAAGGGTTGCCGTAGGCGGATCATTGCAGCGAGATTAGGCTCCCCGGAAACCAGTGGAGCGACAACCCCATGAGCGTTCGGCATGTGCTGCAGCCCTGTCAACTCGGCGATCTCGCGCTGCCCAACCGGGTCGTGATGGCCCCGCTCACCCGCGGCCGCGCCGGCAAGGAACGCCTCCCCAACGCCACCATGGCCGAGTACTACGCCCAGCGGGCGGGTGCCGGGCTCATCATCTCCGAAGCCACCACGATCTCCGAGCAGGCCAACGGCTGGCTCGAATCGCCCGGCGTCTACACCGACGCGATGGAGGCGGGCTGGAAGACGGTGACGGCGGCCGTCCATGCGGCCGGGGGCCGGATCTTCCTCCAGCTCTGGCACATGGGCCGGGCGTCGCACAGCGATTTCCACGGCGGCAGCCTGCCGGTGTCGGCATCGGCCGTGAAGATCGAGGGGGACGGCATCCACACGCCGCTCGGCAAGAAGCCCTACGAGACGCCGCGGGCCCTCGAGACCTGGGAGATCGCGAACGTGGTCGCCGACTACCGCCGGGCCGCGGCGCGGGCTCGGGCCGCGGGATTCGACGGCGTCGAGATCCATGCGGCCAACGGCTATCTGATCGACCAGTTCCTGCAGTCGAAGACCAACCTCCGTACCGACGACTATGGCGGCAGCATCGAGAAGCGGGCGCGGTTCCTGCGCGAGGTGGTCGAGGCGGTGACGAGCGAGTGGCCGGCGGGCCGCGTGGGCGTGCGGCTCGCGCCCAACGGCGCCTTCAACGACATGGGCTCGCCCAACTTCCGCGAGCAGTTTTCACATGCGGCGCAGATGCTCGACCGCTTCGGGCTCGCCTATCTGCACGTCATGGACGGCCTGGCCTTCGGGTTCCACAAGCTGGGCGAGCCGATGACGCTCGCCGACTTCCGCCGCGTGTTCAAGGGCCCGCTCGTGGGCAACTGCGGCTACTCGCTCGAGACGGCGGAGAAGGCGGTAACCGAGGGGCTCGCCGACCTCGTCGCCTTCGGCCGGCCGTTCATCAGCAATCCCGATCTCGTGGAACGCTTCCGCCACGGCTGGCCGCTCGCCGCGCCGGCCGAGATGGCGGCGTGGTATGCGCCCACGGGCGCGAAGGGCTACGCCGACTTCCCGCCGTACACGCCGAGTTGACCGCGCGTCCGCAGGGTCACTTCGGCTTCGCCTCCAGTAACTGAAACGCCTCGGCGGACTTGAGCGAACCCGAGGCGTCGCGGATCACGCTGAACACCGAGGCGATGGCCCGCCGGCCTCGCCGTCCTTGGACCAGACGGTGCGGCGGCAGCGGTTGCAGGCCGGCCCAACGGCTCCCGCTCCCGGCCGGCCCGGCACGCACCCGTCAGCGACCAGCCCGGGCCGACACGCAACTCACCGACCGGAAAACGGTGCCGGAAGTGCCATTGGCCGGGCTATCCTCCACGGCGGCCCACGGAGCCCGCTTGCGGAGCAAGTGGTCTACCGTGCGGATAGAATGCTTCCATGTCGCTTCGTTTCTCTGCCCCCGCGCCCCGCACGCCGTTCGAGGAGCAATACCTCGCGCTCGCGAAGAAGATCTGCCTGGCCGGCGTGCCCGACCCGCGGTATGAGATCTTTCTGTTCGGATCCCGGGCCCGCGGGCACTGCGAGCATTCGAGCGACGTCGACATCGGGATCGTGGGCCCCGAGCCCCTTCCCGGCGGCGCGTCACGATTGATGAACGACCTGATCGAGTCCGACGTGCCCTGGCGGTGCCAGGTTATCGACTTTGCGCTCGTCGACGATGAAAAGTTCCGCCGTCGGGCCTACGAGGGCCGAGAGATATGGCGAGCGGCGACCTAGGCAAAGACAACCTCCGCCGGGCTCTCGACGGCCTCGCGCAGGCCCTCGCGCTCGACACGTCGGCCTACCCAGAGTTTGTTCGCGACGTGCTCGACAGCGGCCGCATTCAGAAATTCGAATATTGCACGGAGCTGTTCTGGAAGCATCTGCGGGCCTGCCTGCTGGCGGAAGGTCTCGACGTGCCAAACAGCCCGCGCGCTGCCCTGAAGGCGGGCCTCGAGCGGGGCTTCGTGAAAGACGGCGAATACCAGGGCGTGCTCGACCTGCTCGCGGATCGCAACACCTGCAGCCACATCTATCGCCAGACACTCATGCCGGCGATCCTTTCGCGGCTGCCGGCCCACTGCCGCACCATGCAGTCGGTGTTTTCGCGGCTCCGCCCTCTGTGCCAATGATGGGTGAGACACCTGCCCTTCCCCTATTCCAGGAGAGGGCCAGGAGCTCTGGAGATGGAGATCAACAGGATGTCGGGTACCGAAGAGGCGGTGGTGGTCGGAACGGAAGAAGGCCCTGGCCCCGTTTGCGGGCCGGGTCGGAAGACCCAAGGGACAGGCACCGTGTGCTGATGCACACGGTGCCTGTCCATGCGTGTGGGCCAAGCTGATGGCGCGGGTGGGGGAGGAGTTTCCGCTCGAGTGCCCGGCGTGCGGCGGCGACCTCCGGCTGCGAGGAGACGGCCGACAGGAGCCGGCTCACTTCGAACCGGAGGTTCTCAAGCGGGCGAAGGCCAGGATGCGCCAGCCCGCGTGAAGTCAGATCCTGACACACCTCGGCGAACCTCTCGAACCACCGCCAGTATCTCCTGCCCGTGGGCCGCCCACCGACTCACGGCGAACTCGTGCAGCGGCACGACGATCGCGAAACGAATTCGCCTGGGCGACACTCGGCGTGGTATGCACCGACGGGCGCGAAGGGCTACGCCGACTTCGCGCCGTACACGCCGAGTCGACCCCGCGTCCGCAGGGTCACTTCGGCTTCGCCTCCAGAAACTGAAACGCTTCGGCGGACTTGAGCGAACCCGAGGCGTCGCCGCTGTAGGTCTCGCCCCCCTTGAGCGCGAGCTTCCTGACCGGCGTTCCCGCCGTGAAATCCAGGCTCGCGAGCGGCACCCAGAACACCGTCGGGCTCGTCGCCGAGTCGAAGTACAGCGTGCGATCCTTCTGGTCGTGGACCGTCCGCCAGATGGTGCTCGAGACGTTCGGCTTGCCGGGCGTCGTGATCCCGAGCGGTGCCGAGGTGTTGCGGATCACGCTGAACACCGAGGCGATGGCCCGCCGGCCCGTGAGGCTTTCGGGGATAGCGCCGATGTAGAAACTCGCCCGGGCGAACCGGTCGCTCGCCCGGATCGTGCCGGGGAGCATCACGTCGCCGCCGATCTCCTTCCAGTAGGCGTCGAGGGCGAGCTGCTGGTCGAACGGCGGCGAGTTCGTCATCACGGTGAACTGCCTGCCGTGATGGATCCGGAGTTTTCCGCCGACGTATTCAAAGATCGCGGAGTCGCCGGAGGGATCGGAAAGTGCGAGGTGGCCGACGCCCGGCTCGCCGTTGGGTAGGATCGGCGCCACGATCGTGAAGGGCTCCTTCTCGAGCGCCGCCACGGCCTCGGCGACGGTGGCGTAGGAATCGAGCACATACTGCGCCCAGCCGCCGATCGACATGTCGGGCCGGCCCGCCGAGCTCTTCCCGTAGTCGCTCTCGACGAGGTAGAGCACGTTGGCCACGAGCCCCTTTTCGTTCATGCCGTCCACGGTCGCGATGCCGTAGAAACTCACACCCACCGAGCCATACCGGCTCGTCCACGTGAGGCTCTTCGGGCCGGCGTTGCCGCTGCGGTTCATGCCGCGGGGATAGACCCAGATCTCCGACCCCGGATCCTCCACCCAGTCCATCGACCGGGCAGCGATCACGGTGCCGTCGGAAAACACGCGTACGCAGCGGGTGCAGGCGGAGGCGTCGCTGGCGGCGAGGATCGTGGCCGCGACGAGGGCGAGGAGGGTCATCGAAAGGGCACGCATGGGTTGGCTCCGAGGGGGGAATGACGGCACTCTATCCGCCCGGGTGGATCGACTGCAATCGGCGGGCGGGCGCGCTTGCGGAGGGTAGGATGCAGGGCATGCGGCCATTGCTCGTGCTCAACGTCGTCGGGCTCACGCCGGGCCTCCTCGAGCACACGCCGCGCCTGGCGGCGATCGGCCGGGCGGGGTTTACGGCGCCGCTCGGCACCGTGCTGCCCGCCGTCACCTGCTCCGCGCAGGCCACGATGCTCACCGGCCGGCTGCCGCGCGACCACGGCATCGTGGGCAACGGCTGGTATTTCCGCGACCTGGCCGAGGTGTGGCTGTGGCGGCAGTCGAACGCACTCGTGGGCTGCGAACAGGAAAAAATCTGGAACGCCGGCCGCAGCCGGTTCGGCGACGGCTTCACCGTGGCGCAGATGTTCTGGTGGTACAACATGCACGCCGCGGTCGACTGCGCCGCGACGCCCCGGCCGATCTACCCGGCCGACGGCCGCAAGATCCCGAGCCTCCATACGGAGCCGGCGGCGCTCAAGCACGAGCTGCAGGAGAGCCTGGGGCGGTTTCCGCTGTTTCATTTCTGGGGGCCGACGGCCGACATCGTCTCGTCGCGCTGGATCGCCGCCGCCACGCGGAGGGTGATGGAGTCGCGGCGGCCCACGCTCACGCTCTCGTACCTGCCCCACCTCGACTACGACCTGCAGCGGTTCGGCCCGAACAGCCCCGAGGCGGTGCGGGCCTGCGGCGAGATCGACGCCGTGGCCGGCGACCTCGCCGAGTGGGCCGCGAACGCCGGCCATACCGTGTCCGTGGTGAGTGAATACGGGATCGGCCGGGTGACGGCGGCCGTCGACATCAACCGGGCGCTCAGGCGGGCGGGGCTCCTCGCGGTGCAGGAAGTCGATCTCGGCTGGGAGTTGCTCGACTGCGGCGGCTCCGAGGCCTTCGCCGTGGCCGACCACCAGATCGCGCATGTCTACGTGCGGCGGCCGGAGCGCGTGGCCGAGGTGGCGGCCGTGCTGCGAAGCGTCGGCGGCGTCGCCGAGGTGCTCGACCGCGAGGCCCAGGCTGCCTACGGCCTCGATCACCCCCGGGCGGGCGAACTCGTCGCCGTCGCCGCCCCCGACCGGTGGTTCACCTACTACTACTGGCTCGACGACGCGAAAATGCCCGACTTCGCCCGCACCGTCGACATCCACCGCAAGCCGGGCTACGACCCGGCGGAATTGTTTCTCGATCCGCACCTCGTGTTTCCGAAGCTCCGCATCGCCTGGACGCTCGCCAAGAAGACGCTCGGCTTCCGCACGCTCATGCGGGTGATCGGCACCGACGCGGGCATCGTGCGCGGGTCGCACGGCCGGCTCCCGGAGCGCGACGGCGACGGCCCGGTGTTCATGGCGAGCGACGCGTCGCTCCGGCGCGACCGCCTCGCGCTCGCCGACGTCCGCGACCTCCTGCTCGACCTCGTCGCGCGTGGCTGACGAGGGCCAGCCTATTCGCGCCGCCGCCGCTTCTGGGCCACGCATCATGGGTGCCTCATGGGTGCCTCCTGGAAATATGGCCGACTTGAAATGCGTCGTTCGAGTCTCGTATTGAACGCCCCGCGAGGGACAACCTTGGTCCGTCAGGCCCGCTCACGCCGGCTTGTCGGCCGCGCCGTTCGGGCCCGTGAGGCGCGAGATGTCGAGGGCCTCGATCGTCTCGATCGCCTGGCCGGCGATCCCCTGCAGATCGCCATACATGCCCGCCGTCGCCGTGAGCACGGCCTGGATCTGCATCTCGCGGCGGGCCCAGAGCTTCGTCATCGTCGCCCGCTCCTTCACGAGGTCGGCCGACATCTCCTCGAACTTTTCCATGATCGCCGTCACCCGCTGCCGAAACCGCGGCCCCGTCAAATACTGATAGACGAGCTCCATCTTCGTCTGCTGCCCCTCCCCCGCCTGCCGCGCGAGTGCTAACTCGAGGAGCGTGTGCCGCAGCGCCACGGCCAGCGGAAGAAACGTGCGGGTGCTCGTCACCCACACGCCGTCGACGTGGCCGAACGTCTCGATCTCCTTGGGGAGCGCCTGCGAGACGATCACGGCGAGATCGGCCTTCGCCGCCCGCTGATCGTCGCGGAGCTTCACGAGCCAGCCGTCGCTCCAGTTTTTCGTGCGCTTCGACTCCCAGAGGATCGTGCCGCAGAGCAGCCCCTCGCCGCGGGCCACCGCGTGCACCACATCGCCGCCGAATTCCCCCTTCGCCACCGGCGTGAACACGTCGCCGGGAAACGTCTGCTTGAGCACGCCCTCGAGCTCGAGCTCCTGCACCTCGCCCTGGAGCTGCTGCGAGCCCTGCTCCGCCCGGCGCTTGAGATCCTCGATCTGCCGCTGCATGGCGGTGATCGTCTGCTCCTTCTCCGCCATTTTTAACTTGAGGTCGGATTCGGCCTCCTGCTTCGCCTGGGCCCGCGCGGCGGCGAGCGACTCCTGCACCTTCTTCTCCACCGAGAGGTCGAGCTCGCGGCGGGCGTCGTCGAGCTCGCGCTGCTTCTTGATCGCCTCGGTCTGGGCCTTCTGGGCTTCGGCAAGCTTTGAGTCGCGGTCCGCAATCACGCCCTTCAAGTCGGCGAGATCCTGCGCCTGCCTGTCGAGATCGGCCTTGAGGGCGAGCCGCGCCTTTTCCGCCTCGGCCTTGGCGATCGTCGCACGCTCGGCCTGAAGCTTCGATTCGTATTGGGCCCGCGTCGCCTCCACGAGGGGCGCCGCGAGCGACTCGGTGAGCCGCACCTCGGCCTTGCAGTGCGGGCAGGTGATCGTCGGATCGGCAGGGGTCGTCATCGCGAATCTCCAGGCAGGTTGTTATACGGCAGGAGCCGCCAGCAGTCGGCGTAGAGCGCCACCTGCGGCCGGTAATGCTCCTCGAGCAGGTGCTCGCTGGCACGCACGACCGAGTCGGTCTTCCAGTCGACCACGATCCATCCGCCGGCCGCCTCGCGGAACACAAGATCGATCACGCCCCGGATCACGGTCGGCAGCGGCGCGCCGTCGCCCGCAAGCTTCCGGACGCGCTCAGGGAGATCCGCGCCGCGGATCTGGATCGAGAACGGCACCTCCACGAATCTGGCCCCACTCGCCTGCGACCGCTTCCAGACGTCGCTTGCGAGCACGTCGCGCACGGTCGCCACCGCCCGCTCGCGATACACCGGCGACACATCCTCGCCCGAAAGCACGGTGGCTGCCGCGGCTTCGAGGTCGAGCCCAGGCTCGCGGGCGGCGAGTTCGATGAGCCGGTGGATTGCGCGGCCCCATGCTTCGCCGAGGCCATCTCCCGTGAAGCGAATGCCCTCGGCCGGCTCCGTGAGCAGCTCCCGCGGCGAGATCCGCGCAAACGTGCGCTCCAGGCAGGCCGCGACTCGGCCGCGGATCCTCTCGCCGATCGCCGAGGGGGCCGGAGCGGGAGCGGCTGGGGCTGCCGCAGTCGATGCCGTTTCGGAGATCGTGGGCAGGTCGGGGGCAGCGCCAAGATGCGGCGCAAACCGCTCCCACGCGCCTTGCGCTGCGAACGTGTCGGGCTCTCCCTTTTTGCCTTTCTCCATCTTTTCGAAGAGCGAGACGACGAGCCCGCAGCCGGCCCGCGTGGCGGCCACGTAGTCGAGCCGGATCTGCTCGGCCTGCTCGAAGGCCCGCTCGCGCAGGCAGAGGTCTTCCCAACCGGGCGGCGCTGCGACGATTTTTTTGGTCCAGCCAGCAGCGTGTGTCACGGCGAGCCAGCCGGTCGTGCGGTCGCCCGAACGGTCGACGTGGAGATACGGGCCATCGGCCGCATCGTCCCCCGCCTTCCGCCTCTGAAAGTCGGCGAGAAACACGACGGGTGCTTCGAGACCTTTCGCCTTGTGGAGATTCATCACCCGCACGCGATCGGTCGAGGGAGCGTCGATCGTGAGCGGATCGAATTCCTCGCGGGTGGCCGAGTCGATGAGATCGTCGAGCAAATCGAGGCAGTCATGGAGCGACACGACCTCGAGCCGCTCGGCCCGCAGCCGCTCGAGATACGTGAGCACGAGCCCCGCCACGGCCCGGCCCCGCGGCCCCGCCTCGCCGTCGGCCGCGGCGGCGACGAGAAACAGCCCGGCGTCGTCGATCACGCGCTCCACCGTCGCCGCCACGGGCAGGTGCCGCAGCCACGCCCGCCAGCGGGCGAACGCCTCGCGGGCGCCGGCGAACCTGGCGGCAAGCGCCGCGTCGAGCCCTGCCGGCACGTCGATCGACCCGCCAAATCGCCCGCCTGCCTGCTTATACGCAAAAAGATCCGCGTCGCTCATCCCAAACACGCCGCCGCGCATAAGCGCGAGCATCGCCACCGGATCGTCCGGATCGGCGAGGGCCGCGAGGCAGGTGCGCAGGTCGCGGAGCGGTTCGGCCTGGTCTTCGCCGAGCGTGCCCGTCACGTCCACGGGCAGCCCCGCCGCGTGGAGCGCAGCGGCGTAGATGCCGAGATGCTTGCGCTCGCGGGCCACGATCAGGAAGTCGCCGGGCCGGCAGCGGGTGGTGAGCCCGCGGGCGGCCTCGTCGACGGTCCGCGGCACCGCCATGCCCGCGTCGATCGCCCTCCCTATAAAGGACGCAATCTCGCTCGCCTCCCGCTCGGCCCACGGGTCGCCGGCGGTGCCGCTGCGCGAAAACCGCAGCGTGCGGATGCCGGTGAGCCAGCCCTGCTCGCCACCGGCAGGGGGTGCTTCGCGGCGGCCCGAGGTGCTCGGCGTGAACGACGGCGATTCGACGGTCGCCGCCGGTGGAAACTCGGCCGCGAACACGCCATTCGCCCAGTCCACGAGATCGCCGCGGCTGCGGAAGTTGGTGGTGAGCGCGAGCACGTCGCCGCATGCCGCCACGATCTCGCGGACGGCGGTGTAGGTGACGATGTCGGCCCGGCGGAAGCGGTAGAGCGATTGCTTCGGATCGCCGACGACGAACAGCGACCCCGGCACGGGCACGCACTTCCGCCAATCGGTCTCGTCCGGGTCGCCGGCCGTGAGCAGAAGCAGCATCTCGGCCTGCACGGGATCGGTGTCCTGAAACTCATCGACGAGGATGTGCGTGTAGCGCTGCCGGAAACTCCTGCGCACGTCGGAGTGGCCGGCGAGCAGGCGCACGGCCTTGCAAAGCAAATCCTGAAACGAGAGCCCGCCGCGCTCGGCCCGCAGGCGATCGTAGACGGCGCGGGCGGCCTCGAGCGCCGCGATCGCGATCGGATAGCGGTGGGCCCGCCACTGCCAGAGCGCCGGCAGCGCGACCGTGTCGCGGAGGGTGTCCCACGCCGCCTGCCAGCCGAGCGCCGCGGCCTTCCTGGCGTCGCGCTCCTCGGCGGGCGTCGTGCCACTGCCGGGCCACGAGCTCTGCGTGACCTTCGGCGAGCGGTCGAGCTCCTGGAGCACGTCCGTCACGGCTGCGATCGACGACGTGTCGCAGCGGCGCACGATCCGGGCAAACTGCTCGAGTGCGTTCATCAAGTCGTCGGTGCCGCGCAGGGCCGGATCGGGAAAATCCTCCGCCTCGATCCGGGCCGCGAAGGCCTCGACGGCCCGCACGACGGCCGCCACGTCGGGCGGGGCGGTGGCGGGCGCCGGCCACTGCTCGACGTCGCCGTAGGTGGCGAAGCGATCGATGAACAGGCCCGAGAGATCGCCGAGCCGCAGGCCCACCGCCGCCAGGTCGGCGAGCAGCTGCGGATGATCGGCGGGCGCAGCGGTCACGAACGCGCGCCAGGCCTGCCGCCGCAGGAGCCGGTCGGCGGCCTCGTCGAGCTCGCGAAACCCTGGGTCGACGCCCGCCTCGAGCGGCCGCTCGCGCAGGAGCCGGCCGGCGAACGAGTGGATCGTGCCGATCACCATCGAGTCGATTCGTGCGAGAGCCGCGGCAAACCGCGCCTGCTCGGCCGGGTCGGTCGCCTCGGCCGCGGCTCGCTGGAGTTTTTCGCGGAATCGTCGCCGCAGCTCGGCCGCGGCCTTCTTCGTGAACGTGACGGCCACGATGCCTTCCGGCCGGGCCGCGCCCGTGCGCACAAGCGCCAGCATCCGGTCGACGATGCAGGTGGTTTTTCCGGTGCCGGCCGCCGCCTCCACGAGCAGCGTCGTGGAGAGGTCGGTGCGAATGCGCTGGCGCACCGGCTCATCCGGAGGCAGCGCGGGCGGCGGCGGGTGAGGCGTGAGATCGAGCGGCGCCTCGTGCACGCGGCGCACGTCGGGCACAGGCCGTGGTTGTGCCGCGCTGCGCAAATCGCCGAACAACTCCCGGAGCGTGTCCGATGCGGCCACCATCCGCGTGGCCTCGCGGGTGATCGTCGCGGCGTCGCCGCACACCGCGGCAAAATCGCAGTGCGTGCAGTCGGCCGGATTGCTCGTCGGCAGAAACACGCCTCGGCTCGCGATCTCGGCGAGCTGTCGGACGAGCGTGGTGCACGCGGCGAGCTGCTCGGCCGTCCATTCGAGCCGCCGGCCCTTGCCCGATCGCGTGGGAAAGAAATACCCGAACCGCTCCACCTCGCCCCCGGCCGCCGGGCAGGCCGGATCGGCGAGCCGCGTGCGCAGCATCACGATATAGAGGCCGTGCTGTAGCTTGCGGCCGCCGGCGAAGGGATCGCTGTCGGCGCTCGAGGGAAACCCGTAGCCGCTGCCGCTCTTGTAGTCCCAGAGCGAGTAGGCCGGGGCGGCTCCGGCATCGCGCACGTCGATCCGGTCGATCCGGCCGCGGAGCCGGATCGCTTCGCCCGGCGCGAGCGTCACTTCCACGGGCTCGGGCGTGTCGAACGGCGTGGCCGCGCCCCCGGCCTCGACGCCGATCGCGGCCTCGAGCGCGAGCGGCCGCCGACCCGACTCCCGGCACGACCGCGCCTCGTCGTGGAGAAACGTGTGCATCGCCGTGCGGAGTTCGTCGCGGCGGGCCGTGAACGCCAGATCGGTGAGCGGCGGGGTGCGGCGGCGGCTCGAGTCGAGTTCCTCGTCGAGGATCGTGAGCAGTTCGTCGAGATGCCGATCCACGTCGGGCAGTTCGGCGCGGTCGATCAGGCCGCGCATGAACCGCTCGAGGACGGTATGCAACAGGCTTCCGGCATCGAGCGCCGTGAGCCAGCGGTCGGCGTCTTCGTCGAACACGTCGAGCGGCTCGATGCCGAGCCCATACATAAAGAAAAACCGCCGCGGGCAGGCCGCGAGCGTCTCGAGGCTGTTGGGCGAGGCGGCCCGGCCGCGCCGCGGATCGAGCAGCGGGCCGGCGCCGGGCACGAGGCCGTCGTGGGGCGTGAAGGCGGCCGTCGCCCGTGCGGCTGCGGCGGCCTGGCCGTGGGCGAGGTGGTCGCGATGGGCGGCGAGCGCGGCCTGCACGTCGGTGGGCGTGGCCGTGGGCCCGAGCGTGGCGAGCCACCACTGCGATTCGTCGAGCGCGAGATCGGGATCGGCCGGCACGAGCGACTCGCACGCGGGCAGCGTGCCCAAAAACTCGTCGACCGTCGCGAGTGGCTGGCCCGTGGCCTGGGCGTGGAGGGCGACGAGCGCCGGCGACGGAAACACCTCCGCATCGTCGGCCACGTCGCGGCAGGAGAAGCCGAGCCAGATCCGGCCGCGCACCCGCGCAAGCAGCCGCCGCCAGAGGTCGAGGTTTTTGGCGGCCGCATCGCGGGCCACGGTGAGCCGGGCCTCCGGCCGGTGTGTGTTGAGAAGGATGCGGTCGCCGTCGGTGAGCACCGGGTCGGTGGCCCCGCCGCCGGGGAAGCGGTTTTCGTCGAGGCCGAGCACGAACGTGCAGGGCCGGCCGGAGTGGCCGCCGCCCGCGAGGCTGCTCACGTGGAGGCACCCCGGCCGCGGGCCCGAGCCGAGCACGACGAGCTCGGCGGGCAGCTGCGCGAGCCATTCGAGCATGTCGTGGGCGCTGACGTCGGCCCGGTCGCGCCGCCAGGTGAGCATGCCGTCGATCTCGTCGAGGATCAGCCGGCGGGCGTTGCCGTCGAACTCGCTGTCGGCCGGGCAGAACGCGTCGACGAACCGGCGGGCCCCCTCGAGTACCTGCGCGGCCGTGGGACTCGCGCCGCCCTCGCAGTCTGCAAGCGCGCGGGCCAGCCCTGCGAGCGCGGAGAGGCGGCTCGTGATCCGCGCCTTGCGGGCGGCGAGTTCCTCGGGGCTGGCAGCGTCGGCCGGGCGATCGTCGTCCCCGCGCTCGAACGCCTCGGCCGGCTGCTCGCAGGCGCGGTCGGCCGCCGCGGCGAGCATCGTCACGGTGCGGTCGAGGCCGCGGCCGATTTTCACGGTGCGGAATTCGCGCACGAGCGCCGACGACCGCGGGGCGTCAGGCACCACCGCGCCGAGTTCGAGCACGCCGTCGCGCAGGAGCCGTTCGAGGCCCGACTGCGGATGGCCGTCGCGCCGCCACGCGAGCCAGCCCGCGAGGGCCCGGCCCGGCTTCGAATCGGCCAGCGGCAGACCCTCCGCGAACGTGACGGGCAGATGGTCGTCGCCGGCTATGTTCGTCGCGGGCCTCGGCAGCGCGGCCACGATCTCGCGCACAAGCGGCGGATACGTGGCGGCGTCGGTGTGCACGATCTCGATCTCGTCGAGTGTGAGGCCGCTGGCGATCGCGGTGCGGAGCACATGGCGCACCTCGTTGGCCTCGCCGGCCGCCCGAAACACGGTCAGCCGCGAGATGTCGATCGGGGCCGGGGCGGCCGGGAGCGGCGGGTCGGTGGCGAGCGTGTGGACGGTGACGCCGGGCGCGGCGGCGAGGGCCTCGAGCAGGCTGCGTTCGAGCGGCGGCGGATCGATGTCGTCGGGCACGAGCACATGCGCGATCGCGGCGGGCACGCGGCCCGATGTCACGTGCTCGATCGCGAGGGCGAGTTCGCCGGCCTGATCGACGAGGGTGAGCCCTTCGAGAGTGGCGGTGTAGCGGTCGAGGAGGAGGCCGAGGTCGCGGGCCTTCGCCGAGCGGCCGAGCCCGCCCACGACGTCGCGCGACGTGAGGCCTGCGGCGCGGAGAGCCTCGAGGCTCGCGAGCACGCGTTCGGCCAGGCGGCGGAGCGGCCCCGTGAAATCCCGAAACGATTCGAGGTCGGCCCGGCTGTCGTCGAGCACCTGTTCCGCGGCCACGAGCTTGGCGCGGGGCGGGGCGAGCTCGGTGCCCGTGGCGGTGAGCGTGTCGGCGACGATGTCGAAGGCGAGGGCGGCGAGCGTGGTGACATGGAGGTTGGCCACGGGGTGGCCGAGCCGCACGACGGTTTCGAGCCATTCGTGGCCCACGCGGCGCGAGGGCGCGACGAGCCAGGCCGTGCCCGTGCCCCGCGCGGCGAGGTCGGCCACCGCGGCGGCGATCGACTGCGTGAGCGCGTTGGCTTCGGGGGGCGTGCGGCCGGGCAGCCCGCCGGCGACGGGCGTGAGCCGGCTCGTCTCGGGCACGGCCACCTCGAGCGCGTGCCACGGCGCGGGCCCGCTCGCAGGCGCGGCCTGCGGCGCAGAACCAGATCGCGCGGCGGTCTTCCGTGACGGGCTCATGGGGCCGTCATTGTGTTCAGGCGTTCAGTGCGTGTCCAGTGGTGGTGGGTAGGTTTTCGGCTGGGACCTTCCGATCGAGATTGTGCCCAGCCCTCCGACCGGCAAAAATGCATCGCGGTCTTCTGATACAAGCTCGTCACCCCGGAGGCCCTCCCATGGTGGCCACGATCTCCCCCACGACGCTCGCCGACCTCCGCCGCAAGGGCGAGAAACTCACGCTCATCGACGTCCGCACCCCCGCCGAGTTCGGCGAGGTGCACGTCGACTTCGCCCACAACATCCCGCTCGACCGCCTCGATCCAGGGGAGGTCGCCTCGGTCGCCGGCGGCGGCCCCGTGTACGTCGTCTGCAAATCGGGCGGCCGCAGCCAGAAGGCCTGCGAAAAGCTGATCGCGGCCGGAATGCCAGACGTGGTCAACGTGGAGGGGGGCACGCTGGCCTGTGTGGCGGCGGGCGTGCCGGTGGTCCGCGGGAAAAAGGCGATGTCGCTCGAGCGGCAGGTGCGGATCGCGGCCGGCTCGCTCGTGGCGACCGGTGCGGCGCTCGCCGCCTTCGGGCCCGACCTCGCCTGGCAGCGGGTCGGCCTGGGGCTCGCGGCCTTCATCGGCTGCGGCCTGGTGTTTGCCGGCATCACCGACACCTGCGGCATGGCGATGCTGATCGCGAAGATGCCCTGGAACCAGGTGGCCGGCTCCAACGCGTGCTGCTCGACCGGCTCGAGCGCCCGCTGACTGCCGCAATTTGCACAAACGTTTGCATTTTGCGGACGTCCCTCGGGCTCCGTTGACCGGCTTCCGTCACGCCCGGCGCGGATTTCGGCCACGAGAGGGCGGGTCGTGCGGATCGTCTGGGTTTGGCACGCCGGGTGCAGGGTGGATGGGGCCACCCGAGGAACCCCGCCATGCCCACGACCCTCGACACGCCCGCCGCCCGCCGCCCGCCCGTCGGCCCCGCCACCGACGAGGAACTGTTTCGCCGGTTCCGCGACGCCGGCGACTCCCGGGCGTTCGAGGACCTCGTGCACCGCTACGAACAGCCCCTCTACGGCTACCTGCGGCGGTATCTCGGCAGCGCGGACCTCGCCGAGGACGTTTTCCAGGCCACGTTCCTCCGGATCCACGCCAAGCGCGACCGGTTCGTCGACGGCCATGCCTTCCGACCCTGGCTGTATGCGATCGCCACGCACAAGGCGATCGACACCCATCGGCACGAGCGCCGGCACAGGCACGTGGACTACCCCGCGGGCGGGTCGGCCGGCCGCGACGGGGCCGGGCTCCTCGACGCCGTCGCCTGGCGGGGCCGCTCGCCCGACGAGCAGGCGGGCGACGGCGAGGACCGCCGGCTGATGCAGGCGGCCGTGCGGCGTCTCTCCGAGGTGCAGCGGCGGGCTGTGGAACTCGTCTACGGTCAGGGCCTGGCCTACCGGGAGGCGGCCGACGTGCTGGGCGTGCCGGTCGGGACGGTGAAGAGCCGGCTGCATTCCGCGCTGCTTGCGCTCGCGAGGGTGTGGGGTGTGCACCTGCGTCGGCCGGCCGTCGCGGCGAAGGCGGTGTGACCGAGCGGCCCGAGGGCCACGCTGGCGCCCGCGGGCCACCCCGGCGCGTAGGATTGCCTGGGTGCTGCCATGGCGCTGGAGAAGCTGAACACGACTCGGGACCGGACGCCGGACCATATCTCCGGACCGCCGCCCGCCGCGAGCAGGCAGCCGTCCGCCTGGCGCATGTGGAGCCCGGGCCTCGACAACGACGACCTCACGCTGCGCGAGGTGCTCGCCACGCTGCCGGCGGCGCCTCCGGGGGCGATCCCCTGGATCGTGCGGCTGTTCGAGAACCCGCGCGGCTGGCTGCGGCTGCACGGGGCCGTGGATCTCGCCCGTCACGACCGGATCCACGTGCTCCTCGGCCGCGGCCTGCTCGGCCAGGACGAGGCCTTCGTGATCGGCTTCACGATGGGGAGCACGAAGCGGCTCTTCGATCTCGAGCGGATGTTCTTCAAGCTGATCGCCGCCTACGTCTATCCCGAACCCTACCGGATCGCCTGGAAGACGCTCGCCGCCTACGACCTCGGGGTCGAGGCGGGCCGGTCGCTCGGCGTGAAAAACCTGCACCTCGCGGTGGGCGACAAAGTGCTCGATCGCCCGCTCGGCGACGTGCGGCGGACGCTGGGCATCGACACCGACCGCCTGCGCGGGTTTTACGCCCGGGAACGGGCCGCCCTGCCCGACACGGCCGCGAGCCGGCGGCTGCCGGGCGAACCGCCCCCCGACCGCCCCCACCTCGATCAGCGCCAGGCGGCGTAGGCGACTTTTACCCGTCCAGCGGGCGAGGCGCCGGGGTCGGCGAACGCTCGACGAGCGTGGGCCGCCGCGGCCCAACGAGGCGACCTTTGCCGCCCCCGAGCCGTTCTCACCCGAACGTGATGAGCACGACGGCGTCCTCGTCGTCGAACGGGTCGAAGTCGTCGTCGTACGGACCGAAGAAGTGCGGTTGGGCGGGGCGGGGATGCATGGCGGCGTCTCCTCTCCTTCCACTCCACCACCGGGGCCGCGGCGAATCAAATGGTTGGAAATGCCCGTAAAAAAGGCTATGGTCGCGGTATGGCCACCACCAGCACCGCCGCCGCCCCCCCCGCCGATCCCTGGTTTCAAGACCTGTTCGCCGAGCGGATCGGCGGGGCGGGCTACGGCAAGGGCACCGAGATCTACAAGTTCGAACTCATCAAGCGGGCGAAGCGCAAGGCGATCGCCGACCACCCCGAGCGGCGGATGCTCGACTTCGGGATCGGCGAGAACGACGAGATGGCCCCCGAGACCGTGCGGGCCGTGATGCGGCGCGAGGTCGACCGCCCCGAGAACCGCGGCTACGCCGACAACGGGATCGCCGCCTACAAGGAGGCGGCCGCCGCCTTCATGCAGCGGGAGTTCGGCGTGACGCTCGACCCGGTCACGGAGGTCAACCACTGCATCGGCTCGAAGACGGCCTACGCGATGCTGCCGGCGGCGTTCATCAACCCCGGCGACGTCACGCTCATGACGGTGCCGGGCTATCCCGTGGCCGGCACCGCCACCCGCTGGTTCGGCGGCGTGGTCCACAGGCTGCCGCTCGTGCCCGAGCACGACTTCTTTCCCGACCTCGACGGCATCCCGGCCGAGGTCGTGGCGCAGACGAAGCTGCTCGTCCTCTGCTACCCCAACAGCCCCACCGGGAAGACGGCCACCCGGGCGTTCTACGAGAAGGTGGTCGACTGGGCCCACACGCACCGCGTGATCGTGGTCCAGGACGCCGCCCACATCATGCTCTCCTACGACGACGAGCCGCTGTCGTTCCTCTCGATCGACGGCGCGAAGGAGGTGGGCGTGGAGGTGCACTCGATGTCGAAGGGCTTCCACATGATCGGCTGGCGGCTCGGCTGGGTGTGCGGCCACGAGAAGATCGTGCGGGCCTTCGCCGACGTGAAGGACAACTGTGATTCGGGGCAGTTCATGGCGATCCAGAAGGCCGGCGCGGCGGCGCTGGGCGATCCGGAAATCCCCAAGAGGGTCCGGGAGAAGTACCGCCGGCGGCTGGAAAAACTCGTGGGCGTGCTGCGGGCCGTGGGCTTCGACTGCGAGATGCCCGGCGGCACCTACTTCCTCTACGCGAAGAGCCCGAAGGGCGCAGGCGACCGCGCCTTCGCCACGGCGCAGGAGGCGAGCCAGTTTCTGATCCACGACCTCTCGATCTCGACCGTCCCCTGGGACGACTGCGGCGCCTACCTCCGCTTCTCGGCCACCTACGAGGCGGAGGACGAGGCCGCCGAGGACGATCTGATGGCCGAAGCCCACGCCCGGCTCTCCCGCGCCCGGCTCAAGTTTTGATCCGCCCGCCCGAAACGTCTCCGGAGTGCCGACGCATGCCTTCCTGCCCGCGATCGATCCTCTTCGCCGTGATCGGCGCCCTCCTCATGGCTCCCTGTGCCGGCTGCGGCGGCACGAAGAAGAAGGGGAAGAAGGGCGGCCTCACGGTCGCGCAGCAGCTGGAGAAGGCCGAGAAGGAGTCGACGCCAGACCGCCAGGCCGCCGCCTATCTCAAGGTGGCCCGCCGTCAACTCGCCTCGGGCGACAAGAACGGCGCGAAGGACTCGGCGAAGAAGGCGCTCGACAAGGTGTCGGGCGAAGGGGATGCGAGCCAGTTCGGCCCGCGGCTGGTGGAGGTGGCCGGTTTCCTCGCCGAGGCGGGGGAGAAGAAGCCGGCCCGCGACGCGCTCAAGAAGGCGGCCGACCTCGCCGGCACGATCGACGATCCGGTGCGGCGGGCCCGCGTGTTCGCCGAGGCCGGCGGCGTGTTTGGCGACAAGGCGAAGGGGCTCGGCGACGCGAAGGCGGCCAAGGACGCGCTCGCCGAGGCCACGAAAGCCGCGGAGTCCGTCGAAGAGCGGTTTCGGGCCGAGGCGCTCGCGGCCGTGGCGCTGGGCTACACGCGCAGCGGCCTCGCCGACGCGGCCAGCGCCATGGTGGGCAAGCTCGAGGAGGCGGCGAAGACCCTCGAGGAGCCGCGGGCCAAGGCCGAGGCGCTCGCCGCGGCGGCGAACGTGAAGGCCCAGACCGGCAGGAAGGACGAGGCGACGGCCCTGCTCGACGAGGCCGCGAAGGCTGCCAAGGGGGTGGAGCGGGCGGAAAGCCGGGCCTACGCGCTGCTCGCCGTGGCCACGGCGCTCGACGCCAACGGCGCGACGAAGGAGGCGATCGCGATCCTCAAGGAGGCCGACAAGGCCGCCAACAAGGTGTCCGAGCCCGACGCGATGAAGACCGTGGTCGACAAGGTCCGGTCGCTGGCGCTCACGCTGGAAAAAAAGTAGGACACTTTACGCGACGGCTCGGCATCGTGCCGACCGTCGCTTGGCGGGCCTCCGCCCGCTGGCATGAAAGGGGCGGTCTCGGGCTTCATGACAGGCTGAAGCCTGTCCTACGTGGGGGCATGACAGGCTGAAGCCTGTCCTACGTGAGCGTCTTGAGGGCGGCGAGGGCGAGTTTGCGCGCCTCGGCGTGGTCGACGATCGGCTCCGGGTAGTCGGCCGCGTCGGCGTTCGCCCACCGCTTCACATACGCGCCGTCGGGATCGAACTTCTCCGCCTGACTGGTCGGGTTGAAGATCCGGAAGTAAGGGGCGGCGTCGGCCCCGCAGCCGGCGGCCCACTGCCAGCCGAGCGTGTTGGCGGCGAGATCGGCGTCGACGAGCGTGTCCCAAAACCACTTCGCCCCCTCGAGCCACGAGACGCGCAGATCCTTGACGAGAAAACTCGCCACGATCATCCGCACGCGGTTGTGCATCCAGCCGGTGGCCCAGAGCTGCCGCATGCCGGCATCGACGATCGGAAACCCCGTTCTGCCGCGCTGCCAGGCCCGCAGGCCGACCGGATCCCTGGCCCAGGGAAACCGGGCGTAGTCGCTGCGCAAGGGCGCGTCGGATGTGTGAGGAAAGTGGAAGAGCAGGTGGCTCGCGAACTCGCGCCAGCCGATCTCGCGCAAAAAAGCCTCGGCGCCGCCGGTGAGTTTCGCGACGGGCTTTCCGCCGGCCGCCGCGCGGACCGCGTGCCAGAGGCGGCGCGGCGAGACCTCGCCGAAGTGGAGGTGCGGCGAGAGGGCGCTCGTGCCGTCGTGGTCGGGGCGGTCGCGCTCGCGGCCGTAGCCCGTGAGGCCGTCGGCGAGGAACTTCTCCAGCCGCTTCGTGGCCCCGGCCTCGCCCGGCGACCACGTCTTTTTCATCGTGGAGTCCCAGGCGATCGTCGGCAGGAGGCCGAGCGGGTCGATCGCGAGGCTTTTCAGGGCTTTGGCGGGGCCGGTGAGTTTGTGCGGCGCGGCGACGGGTGCGGCCGGTTCGTCGCGACTCAAGAGCGACCGCCAGAACGGCGTGAACACCTGATACGGCCTGCCCTCCTTCGTGGCCACGTGCATCGGCTCGTAGAGGAGCGAGCCGTTGAAGCTCTCGGCCTCGAGGCCGTCGGACACGAGCGCCTTCTTGATCGCGGTGTCGCGCTTGATCACGGCCGGCTCGTAGCGTCGGTTCCACGCCACGTGGGTGGCGCCGGTTTCCTTCGCCAGCGCCCGCAGGGCGTCGAGCGACGGCCCGCGACGGATCACGAGCGGCGCACCGGCCTTCGCGAACGCCGCGGCGAGTTTCTCGAGCGAGTGATGGAGCCACCAGCGGGAGGCCGCGCCCGGCTCCCAAGGCGATTCCTCTTCAGGCGCCCAGATGAAGACGGGCACGACCGGGCCGCGGGCCGCGGCGGCCGCGAGCGCGGGGTTGTCGTCGAGCCGGAGATCGTGCCGCAGCCAGAGGAGCGTGATCGGTTTCATGCCCGACATGGTAGGCGTTCGAGGGCCGCATGCAGAATTTCGACGGGGTGAAGGGCTGGGCGGCCCGTGCCGTCCTTGATCTGCTGGCGGCAGCTCGTGCCGGGGGCGGCCATGAGCACGTCCGGCCCGGCCGCCCGCACCGCGGGAAAGAGCACGAGTTCGCCGATCTGCATCGAGAGTTCAAAATGCTCGCGTTCGTAGCCGAACGAGCCGGCCATCCCGCAGCAGCCGCTCGGGATCACCTCCACCGAGTAGTTCTGCGGCAGCGAAAGCGCGGCTACCGTGGGGGCGAGCGACGAGAGCGCCTTCTGATGGCAGTGGCCATGAAGCTTGATTACTCGGCGCTCCGTCGTGAACGCTGCGGCGGTGATCCGCCCCCGTGCGGATTCGCGGGCGAGGAACTCGTCGATGAGGAGCGAGCGGTCGGCGAGACGTCGCGCCTCTGCGGCGAGTCGGTCAGGCACCAGATCCGGATACTCATCGCGAAACGAGAGAATCGCCGACGGCTCGATGCCCACGAGCGGCGCGTCGTCGGTGACGAGGTCGGCGAGCAGCTCGACGTTGCGCGCGGCGAGATCGCGGGCTTTGCGCACGAGGCCTTTTGAAAGCTGCGCCCGGCCACTGTCGACGTGGGACGGCACGACGACCTCCCAGCCGAGCGCCTCGAGCAGTTCGACAGCCTGGATGCCGATGAGGGCGTCGAGCGTGTCGGTGAATTCGTCGCGGAAGAGATGGACTCGGCCGTGCGGTGCCGATGAGCGCCGCGGCGGCCGACGGGCGAGCCAGCCGCGGAGCGTCGTGGCCGGAAGCGGCGGGAGCGACCGGCGGGGATGGAATCCGAGGGCCCGCTTCACGAGCGTCGAGATGCCGGGTGCCGTCACGGCGAGGTTGTAGAGCCGGGGAGCCACGGCCGCCCGCCGGAGCGAGGCCGCACTCTCGGCCACGAGCCGCGTGCGCAGCGGCACGCCCCGCGCGTCGTGCACGTGCTGCTGCCACTCCGCCTTGAGCCGGGCCATGTCGACGTTCGACGGGCATTCACTTTTGCAGGCCTTACAGGAGAGGCAGAGATCCATCACTTCCGCCAGCTCGGGCCGCGACCAGGGGTCGGCGGCGGCCGGATCGGCGAGCGCCTGCCGGAGCACGTTGGCCCGGGCGCGCGTCGTGTCGCGCTCGTTCCGCGTGGCCATGTAGCTCGGGCACATCGTGCCGCCGATGAGGTGCGACTTGCGGCACTGCCCGACGCCGGTGCACTTTTCGGCGGCGCGGAGGATACCGCCCGAGTCGGCGAACCGAAACACGGTGTCGCGGTGCGGCTCGGGCTCGCCCGGCACGATCCGCAGCGACGTGTCCATCGGCGGCGTGTCGATGATTTTTCCTGGGTTCAGAATGCCCTGCGGGTCGAATGCGTGCTTCACCGCCACCAGCAACTGAAAACACTCGTCGCCCACCATCGTGCGGATGAACTCGCCGCGGAGCCGGCCGTCGCCGTGCTCGCCCGAGAGCGAGCCACGGTATTTCTTGACGAGGGCCGCGACGTCTGTCGCGACATCGCGAAACATCTTCAGGCCGGCGGCACTCCTCAGGTCGAAGAGCGGTCGCAGATGCAACTCGCCCGCGCCGGCGTGGGCGTAGTGGACGCAGTCGATCGCGTACTTTTCGGCCAGCAGCCGGTCGAACTCGGCGATGTACGCGGGGAGGTCCTCGACGGCCACGGCCGTGTCTTCCACGATCTCGCGCGGCTTGGCGTCGCCCGGCACGTTGTTGACAAGGCCTTGGCCCGCCCGACGCAGCTCCCACACCTTGTCGCCGTCGGCGCCGAAGAGCGTGGGATACGCGTAGCCCAGCCCGGCCGAACGCAGGTCGGCCTCGAGGCCGGCGAGCACCCGCTCGACC
>RGVT01000400.1 GCA_010027105.1 Planctomycetia bacterium | reverse complement strand
AGTGAACTTCTTCCCTCGTGGCATCTCTTGACCTCCCTTGGTTTGTGCCACCAGAGATTCTCTCTCTGAAAGTGGCGACGTTTAAGGGGGGCAGGTCACTCGACCGGGTCGTGCTCATCGCGGTCTGGTCGACCTACATCTTCGTCGGCAGCGCGCTCAAGGATGGACGACTGGTGCACTTCATGGGCGACACGTATCGCGACTACCAGGCGCGGGTGCCGGGATATCCGGGCGTGGCATTCGGGCCCCTGGGGCGGGTGCCGCGGCCTATAATGCCGTCGCCTGACGCGATCGAGGCCGCTCGCGGCTGACACGTCCACCGCGGAGCACGGTTCCTTGGCCCCCTGGTCTCTGCCCTCGTCCCGCCGGCTCGAACTGATGGACGACCCCGCCCTCGGCGAGGCCGGCCACTTCCACGCGCTGCGGGCCCTGGCCACGATCAACACGGTCTCCCGGACCGCGGCGCAGATCGCAGCCGCCGTGCCCCGGGTCGTCCGGCGACCTCCGCGTGACGGGAGCGACCGTCCGATCGTGGTCGTCGACATCGGCTGCGGCGGCGGAGACGTCAGCGTCGAGATCGCCCGCCGGCTGGCCCGCGATCCGCGGCTCGGCCCGACCCGCGTCGTGGGCATCGACATCAGTCCGCGGGCGGTCGCCTACGCTCGGTCCCGGGCCGGGGCGGCTGCCGGCAACGTGACCTTCTCCGTGCACGACGCCATCGCGGACGGCTGCCCCCCGTGTGACGTCGCCGTCAGTTCGCTCTTCCTGCACCATCTCGACGACACCACGGCCACGGCGCTGCTGCGCAGCATGGCGGCCTCCGCCGCGCAGGGGATCGTGGTTTCGGATCTGGTCCGCAGCCCGATCGGACTGGCACTGGCCGTCGTCGGCACCCGGTTGCTGAGCGGTTCGCGGGTAGCCCGCGTGGACGGCCCGTTGTCGGTGCGGGCCGCCCGCACGCCCGCCGAGTACCGCGGGCTCCTCGATGCAGCCGGCCTGGGCGACGCCACGATCGGCCGCATCTGGCCGAAACGGGTTCTCGTCACCTGGCGGGACCCGCGGGCCGACGATCGGAAAGGCCCCGTGGAGGCGCCGCATGCCCGCTGCACGTGAGCCATCGCCTGCCATGCCGCCGGCCACGATCTCGCTCGGAGAGGCGGCCGCTGCTCCCTGGCAGGTGGTGATCGGAGGCGCGGGGCCGGCGGGCGCGGCCGCGGCGCTGCGGTTCGCCCGTCGCGGCCTGCGCGTGCTTCTCGTCGATCGCGGATCGATGCCGCGCTGGAAAGGGATAGGACGGTCAATGGCACTGCCGCACCGAATTCCGGGCTCGTGAGCGGCTGGCGAGCGGCTGGTGAGCGGCGTGTTCCGGTCTTGGTGGCCGAAAAGTCGTTCCCGGAACAGCTGTTTTTCCCCCGAGAGTGCCGTTTTGCTTGCTTCGGCGCAGACCTTCACCCGATCCGGGGATCAGCCGGTTGGCGGCGCCCGCCTCACAGCGAGTGGATGTCGATCGCGGGCAGCTCGTCGGGCGACGATTGGAAGACGTCGCGGTCGTCGTGGACCTGCACGAGCTCGCCCGAGTCGGTTGGCGGGCCCCGGGCTGGTGAAACTGGCGGAGGTTCGAGCGGCTCGCCGAGGTGCGTCAAAATCTTCCGGATCGGCCCGGGCTCTGTGATGAAGGAGATCAGCCGGATGTCGCCGCCGCACGCCGGGCACTCCAGCGGAAACTCCTCCCCGATCCGGGCCACGAGTTTCGCCCATGCAATTCGGGCAGTGTCGTGGGAGCAGGGCTTTTCATGAGTGTTGCAGCAGCCTTCCGCGGCATGTCGGCCGTCCGCGTGCCCGCCGGTCGCGGCATCCCGCTGCTTGCCGACGTTGCCGAC
>RGVT01000399.1 GCA_010027105.1 Planctomycetia bacterium | reverse complement strand
AGATCGGGCCGACCGTGATCCTCCAGGATCTCGTGATGCCCGAGATCGAGGGGCTCGAGCTCGTCAAGCGGTTCCGGGCCGACGAGCGGTTTCGCGACGTGCCGATCATCGTCCTCTCCACGAAGGAGGAGGCCGCGGTGAAGGCGGAGGCGTTCGCGCTCGGGGCCAACGACTACATCGTGAAGCTGCCCGACCGGCTCGAACTGGTGGCCCGCGTCCGCCACCACTCCCGCGGGTACGTGGCCCTCCTCGAGCGCAACGAGGCGTTCGCGGCGCTGCAGGCCAGCCAGCAGGTGCTGGCCAACGACCTGGCGACGGCGGCCACCTACGTGCGCTCGCTCCTGCCCCCGCCGCAGCGGATGGGGAGCGTGGCGGCCGACTGGCGATTCATCCCCTCGGCCGCCCTCGGGGGAGACGCCTTCGGCTACCACCATCTCGACGAGACGCACGTCGCGGTCTACCTGCTCGACGTCTGCGGGCACGGGGTGGGGGCGGCGCTGCTCAGCGTGTCGGCCCTGAACGCGATCCGCAGCGAGGCCCTGCCGCAGACCGATTTCCACGAGCCCGGATCGGTGCTCGCCGCACTCAACAAGGCGTTTCCGATGGAGCGGCAGAACGACATGTTCTTCACGATCTGGTACGGCGTGTACGACACGGCGGCCCGGTCGCTCCGCTGGGCCGGCGGCGGCCATCCGCCGGCCCTGTTGCTGCCTCCCGACGGCGGCCAGCCCCGGCTCCTCGACTCCGACGGGCCGCTGATCGGCGCCGTCGACGGCCTGGAGTTCGAGTCGAGCCACGTCGCCGTGCCGGCGGGGGCCCGGCTGGTGGTGTACAGCGACGGCGCCTTCGAGATCAGCCGTCCGGACGGCACGATGTGGCCGTTCGACGAGTTCGTGCGGGTGCTCGCCGCCCCGCCCGCCGGGGCCGCCTGCCGGATGGACGGGCTGGTGACCCACGTCCGCGCCATCGCGGGCCGCGACGAATTCAACGACGACTTCTCGATGCTCGAGCTGGAACTCGGCTGAGGTGGCCGGCGGTCGCGCCGCAGGGTTCGCCCAGACCGCCCCCGCGACCATCCGGGGCCGAAAAACGCCCGTCTTGCACGGGGTTTTTGAATCCGTACACTTGGATGTTTCGCGGTCTCGGCCGGCCGCTAGCGTAGCTCAACTGGCAGAGCAGCTGATCAACTCCCGCCGCTAGCTCACGCGCCCCACGCCCGCCCCGACCCCGCCGACGCGGGCTCGACCGACCAGGTTCCGTCGCACGATCACAACACCACACAGCACGAGGGGAGTTTCCCGAGCGGTCAAAGGGGTCAGACTGTAAATCTGATGGCTATGCCTTCGCAGGTTCGAATCCTGCACTCCCCACTCCTGCGGCGGCCCGGCGCGGGTGTAGCTCAATGGTAGAGCAATAGCCTTCCAAGCTAAAGACGAGGGTTCGATTCCCTTCACCCGCTTTTCCACGCGATGTTTCCACGCCATGACGCCATGAGGCCATTCCCGCTGCTGTAGCTCAGTTGGTAGAGCACGTCCTTGGTAAGGACGAGGTCAAGGGTTCAACTCCCTTCAGCAGCTCTTCAGCGGGCGCACGCGTTCAGTCACCCGTTCGGTTCGTTTTTCACTTCCGAGGAGAAAACAGGAGAAAGCATGGCTAAGGACACGTTCACCCGGACCAAGCCGCACGTCAACGTCGGCACGATCGGGCACATCGACCACGGCAAGACCACGCTCACGGCGGCCCTCGTCGCCGTGCAGGCGGCGAAGAACCTCGCCCAGGCGAAGGGCTACGCCGACATCGCCAAGGGGGGCACCGTCCGCGACGAGACGAAGACCGTCACCATCGCCGTCAGCCACGTGGAGTACGAGACCGACAAGCGGCACTACGCCC
>RGVT01000398.1 GCA_010027105.1 Planctomycetia bacterium | reverse complement strand
CCCAGCGCCGCGTTCTATGGCGTCGGCGGTGCCCGCATCGCCTCACAGGATGGGGCCACCATCCGCCTGGACCCCTCAGGTGCCGTCACGCTCATGGTCGGCGTTGGCGAACAAGGGCAAGGCAACGACGGAATCTTTCGCCAGATCGCCGCCGATGCGGTTGGGGTAGATCTGGAAATGGTGCGGGTCGTCACGGGCGACACCGATGTCACCCCGTACGGCGGGGGCACATGGGCGTCGCGCGGGGCCGGCGTCGGCGGCGAGGCCGTCTTGCTGGCGGGACAGGCCCTGCGCGGCAATATCTTGCAAACCGGCGCAGTGATCCTGCAACGCACCACTACCAGTCTTGCCGTGCGCCGCGGCCAGATTGTCGATGCCACAAGCCTGGAGCCGCTCCTGGCGTTTGCCGAACTGGGGCGCATCGCGTATTTCCGCTCCGACACGCTGCCCAATGCGTTCACGCCGGAATTGATGGTGACTCGCCATTTTGCCCAGCGCGACTACCCCTTCATCTTTACCAATGGCGTGCAGGCCTCGTACGTCGAAGTCGATCCGGATACCGGCTTCTTTCTGGAAAAACTCCTGGCGCACGAGCGCGAGGGGTTCCTCTGGCAGAAGCTGAGGGCGCCGCGGAGCTACGACTACAAGAAGGCGGAGAACAAGACCTACAACGAGCGCTACCGGATGCCGCAGTTCCCGTTCGACGCGAAGCAGCGGGAGGCGGTGATGACGTTCGTGCTCGGGCTCGTGGCCGAGCCGCCGGCGCCGCAGTTCGTCCACCAGCCGTCGCCGCGGGAGCAGGCCCGGCTCAAGGGGCTCGTCGTGGCCGAGCAGTACAACTGCGGCGGCTGCCATTCCCTCCGCATGGACCGCTGGGACCTCCGCTACAAGCCCGACTCGCTCGGCAGCGCCCAGGAAGTCGCCGACTATCCGTTCCTCGCGCCCCACTTCGCGCCGCAGGACG
The DNA here is from genome assembly GCA_010027105.1 of Planctomycetia bacterium. Taxonomy (GTDB): domain Bacteria; phylum Planctomycetota; class Planctomycetia; order Pirellulales; family UBA1268; genus RGVT01. Next base: position 927 of record RGVT01000398.1, on the reverse strand, counting down.
TGGCGAAGTCGCTCGAAACCGACCGCCAGGGTCGCCGCCATGCGTCGCTCGTCGGCATGCCCGTGCTCGATCCGGAGACCGGTCGGCCGCAGCGGGTCGATGAGGAGGGCACGCCGGTGGAGGAGGACGACGAGGAGGCGACCGGCCAGGCGGTCATGCTCTGGCACGACGCGCTCGTCGACGGCGAGGCGCGGCCGGTCGGCGGGCCCAACGTGATGGTGCCCGACGACGCGATCCGCGCCGGCCGGTACTATCCCGGCTGGGGAGGCGACCTCGCCCGGCTGCTCTTCCCGGTGGTGATCGCCGACGAGAAGCAGGTCAACCCGAACGTGAAGCCCGACGACGCCTGGGGCTGGCTCCCGCCGCCGCTCGTGGGCGAGGGGCGCAAGGTGCAGTCGGCCTGGCTCCACAAGTTCCTGCTCAACCCGCACACGATCCGCCCGCCGGCCGTCCTGCGGATGCCGAAGTTCAACTTCCAGTCGGCCGAGGCCGCGGCGCTCGTCAACTACTTCGCCGCCGTCGACGGCGCGGACTATCCCTACGTCTACGATCCGCGGCTCGACGAACTGGGCATCGCCGAGACCGAGAAGGCCCGGCCCGGCCACCTCACCGGCGCGCTCAAGATCGTCACCAACAACAACTACTGCGTGAAGTGCCACCTGGTGGGCGACTACGCCCCGCCGGGCAACCCCAAGGCGCTCGCGCCGCAGCTCGAGCGGGTGCATGAGCGGCTGCGGCCCGACTACGTCCACAACTGGATCGCGAACCCCAAGCGGTTCCTCCCCTACACGGGGATGCCGGTGAACATCCCGTTCGACAAGCCGGTGAGCCAGGATCTCTACACGGGCACGAGCGAGGAGCAGGTCGACGCGCTCACCGACCTCCTCATGCACTTCGACACGTTCGCCAAGCGAAACCTCTCGCTCG
>RGVT01000397.1 GCA_010027105.1 Planctomycetia bacterium | reverse complement strand
CCCTCGGCGATCGCCGTCTTGCCCACGCCCGGCTCGCCGATGAGCACCGGGTTGTTCTTGGTCCGCCGCGACAGCACCTGGATCACGCGCCGGATCTCCGCGTCGCGGCCGATGACCGGATCGAGCTTGCCCTGGCTGGCCCGCTTGACGAGGTCGATGCCGTATTTTTCCAGGGCCTGGAACTTCTCCTCGGGGCTCTGGTCGGTCACCCGCGACTGGCCGCGGACCGCCTGCAGCCCGGCGAGCAGCTCCTTTTCGCCCACGGCCGCCAGCTGCAGGACGTTTTTCGCCTTCGACGGCGTCTTGGCCAGCGCCAGGAGCAGGTGGTCGGTCGAGACAAACTCGTCCTTCATCTGCAGCGACTCGGCGGTCGCCGTCTCGAACACCTTGAGCAGCTCCTGGTCGGGCTGCGGCTGCGCACCCCCCGACACCTTCGGCAGGTGGGAGAGCTCGGCCTCGATGATCCGCTGGAGGTGGCCCCGGTCGGTGCCGATCTTCTCGAGCAGGGGCTGCACGATCCCCTCGCGCTCCGCCACGAGCGCGTGGAGCAGGTGCACCGGCGTCACCTGCGGGTTGCCCCGGTCGGCCGCGAGCTCCACCGCCCGCTGCACCGCCTCCTGGGCCTTGATCGTGAACTTGTCGAATCGAAACGCCATGGCTCAATGCTCCTGGACATGCTTCGGGGCGAGGACGCCGCGCGCACCCTCACCCGCCCTGACGCCACGCGTCGCCCGGGCTCAAGGAGTCGTCAGCCTTTGACCTCGAACTCGGCGTCGATCGTGTCGTCGGGGCCCTTGCCCGCCGCGGCGGCCGGTCCCGGGCCGGCGTCGCGCTTGCCGCCCGCATCCGCGGCCGACTGCTGGTAGAGCACCTTCGACAGGGCGTGGGCCGCCTGCTCCAGGGCGTCGTGCGCGGAGTTGATCGCGTCGACGTCGTCGCCCTTGGCCGTCTCGCGGGACTTGGCGATCGCCGCCTCCAGCGGAGCCTTGTCGGCGGCCGACAGCTTGGCGTCGTTCTCCTTCACGAGCTTCTCGGTCTGGAAGCAGAGCGCCTCGGCACGGTTGCGGGCCTCGGCGACGCGGAACTTCCGCTTGTCCTCCTCGGCGTGGCTCTCGGCCTCCCTCCGCATCCGCTCGATCTCCGCCTCGTTGAGGCCGCTCGACTGCTCGATCTTCACCGTCTGCTCCTTGTTGGAGCCGAGGTCCTTGGCGCTGACGTTGAGGATGCCGTTGGCGTCGATGTCGAACCGCACCTCGATCTGCGGCGTGCCCCGGGGCGCCGGCGGAATGCCCTCGAGGTTGAACTGCCCCAGGAGCCGGTTGTCACGGGCCATCGGCCGCTCGCCCTGGAAGACGCTCACGGTCACGGCCGTCTGGTTGTCGGCGGCCGTGCTGAAGACCTGCTTCCGCTCGGTGGGCACGGTCGTGTTCCGCTCCACCAGCTTCGTGAAGATGCCCCCCTCCGTCTCGATTCCCAGGCTCAGCGGCGTCACGTCGAGCAGGAGCACGTCCTGCACGTCGCCGCCGAGCACGCCCCCCTGGATCGCGGCGCCCAGCGCCACCACCTCGTCGGGGTTCACGCCCTTGTGCGGCTCCTTGCCGAACAGCTTGCGGACGACCTCCTGCACCTTCGGGATGCGGGTCGAGCCGCCGACGAGCACCACCTCGTCGATGTCCTTGGGCTCGAGCTTGGCGTCCTTGAGCGCCTGCACCACCGGGCCCCGGCACCGCTCGATCAGCCCGTCGCACATCTGCTCGAACTGCGCCCGGGTGATCGAGACCTGGAGATGCTTCGGGCCGGTCGCGTCGGCCGTGATGAAGGGCAGGTTGATGTCGGTGCTCTGGGCGCTCGACAGCTCCTTCTTCGCCTTCTCGCAGGCCTCCTGCAGCCGC
>RGVT01000396.1 GCA_010027105.1 Planctomycetia bacterium | reverse complement strand
GACCTGGCCACGATCCGCTGGCGGCTGGCCCACTGGCGGCCCGACCGGATCCTCTACGTGGTCGACCACCGGCAGAGCCGGCACTTCGAGCAGGTGTTCGCGACGGCCCGGCTGGCCGGCGCGGACCATGTCGCGCTGGTGCACGTCGCCTTCGGCACGGTGCTCGGCGAGGATGGCCGGCCGTTCAAGACGCGGGCCGGCGACACGGTCGGCCTCGAGGCGCTGCTCGACGAGGGCGTCGAGCGGGCGGCGGCCGTGATCGCGGCCGGCGACGCCGAGCGGCCGGCCCTCGGGGCGGAGGATCGCCGCCACGTCGCCGAGACCGTCGGCATCGGCGCGATCAAGTACGCCGACCTGTCGCAGAACCGCACCACCGACTACGTCTTCAGCTTCGACAAGATGCTGCAGCTCACGGGCAACACCGCGGCCTACATGCAGTACGCCGTCGCCCGCGTGGAGGGCATCTTCGCGAAGGGGGGCGTCGACCGGGAGGCCCTGCGGGCCGCCTGCCGCGACGTGCCCCTCGCGGCGCCGCGCGAGCGGGCGCTCGCGCTGGAGCTGCTCCGGTTCGGCGAGGCGCTCGAGGACGTCGAGGCCGACTACCGGCCGAACCTGCTCACGTCGTATCTCTTCGATCTCGCCGGCTGCTACTCGACCTTCTACGACGCGCTGCCGGTCCTCAAGGCGGAGGAGCCCGAGCGGGCCGGCCGGCTGGCGCTCTGCGACCTCACGGGCCGGATCCTGCGCAGGGGGCTCGAACTCCTGGGCATCGGCACGGTGGAGAAGATGTGATGACGCAGCCGCGCGGGAATTCCGTGACCTGCCCCATGAATGACGCCGGTTTCCGAAGCGGCCATCCTCACCCCCCGGAGTCTCCCTCTGGATGTGGTGTCGTTTCAGGCGGGCCGGTCACTCCTGTCGCCCCTCATGATCAGCCCCGCTCGGCCGACGCTTGCCGAGGGGCGATTGGCCGACCTATCCTTTCGAGGCTGCGGCCGAGGAGTCGTTGCGAAGGGCCATTCAGTGGCGGTCGAACTCCGTGAGTTTTCCTGGCACAGGATGATGGAAGCCGTGCAGGCCGTCCGTGACCGGGCCCTGCGGGCGACCGCCGCCCTCGCGCAGGCCGGCATTCCCCACGCCATGGCCGGCGGCAATGCCGTGGCCGCCTGGGTGGCCCGGGTCGATCGGGCCGCCGTGCGCAACACGCAGGATGTCGATATCCTCGTGCGTCGCAGCGACCTCCCGGCGATCACGGCAACGCTCGAAGCGGCCGGCTTCGTGCAGGCGACGGCGATGGACGTGGTCTGCTTCATCGACGGCCCGAACGGCAGCCCCCGGGATGCGGTCCATCTGCTCTTCGCCGCGGAGAAGGTTCGCGAGTCGTATCTGCTGCCCACGCCCGACGTGACGGAATGCGTGGCCGCCGACGACTACACGGTGGTGACACTCGAGGCGCTGGTCGTGATGAAGCTGAATTCGTTCCGCGACAAGGATCGCACTCATCTCCGCGACTTCATCGCGATCGGCCTCATCGATGCCTCCTGGCTGCCTCGGCTCGTGCCCGAGCACGCCGCACGGCTCCAGCAACTGATCGACGATCCCGACGGCTGACGGGCGGCGGCATGCGGCCCCGGATCGCCTCGGTTCACAGGCAGACGGCGTCGGGTGGACAAGGCGGCCGCAGGCGGAAATGATCTCCGGACCGCCCCGTCCCGCTCGCAGACGCCCATGGCCCACCCGCTCGAAACCATCCGCAACATCGGCATCGTCGCCCACATCGACGCCGGCAAGACCACGCTCACCGAGCGGATGCTCTTCTTCACGAAGACGAGCCACCGGCTCGGCGAGGTGGACCGCGGCACCACGATCACCGACTTCGACCCCGAGGAGCAGGA
>RGVT01000395.1 GCA_010027105.1 Planctomycetia bacterium | reverse complement strand
ATCGTCTAGTGGCCCAGGACGTCGGGTTCTCAGTCCGAAAACCGGGGTTCGACTCCCCGTGGGGGTACTTCGACGGCCGGATCTTTCGCCAGCGCGAGAGATACGGCCGACTGTCTTTCCCGGGTGCAGCGCGGCGGGCCGGGCCCCTTTCTGCTCCGCCCAGGCGATCTACTTCCGCCGCCGCGGTAGGTCGCGGATGATGGCGGTGACGTCGGCCCGCCCCAGCCACACCTCGCGAGTTTTCGCCCGCCGGATGAGCCTCTCCGCGAAGACCACCGGCGGGACCACGGGCGGCGGGTGGCTCGGCGACGACCGGCTGTTCGCCGTGAGCGCGGTGACGCTCGCGGTCCTCGCCTGCGCGGTGCCCGTGATCGTGCGGTCGGCCGTGGGGCTCCTGGCCGTCGAATCGACCACGCCCATCGAGTGGGTGCCCGAGACCTTTCCTCCACGGGTCGCCTACGACGCGTTCACGCGCGAGTTCGAGAGCGGCGACGTGGTGGTGGCGTCGTGGCCGGGATGCCGCGTCGGCGAGCCGGCCGTCGAGAGGTTCGTGGCGGCGGCCACGGGGCCCGACGCCCCGTGCGACGCGGCGGGCAGGGAGTGGTTCGAATCGGCCGTCTCCGGCTCGCAGGCGCTCGAGCGGCTCCGGGGCGCGCTCGTGGGTCCCGCCGAGCAGACCTGCGTCGTGGTCGCGTTCACCCGCGCCGGCCTCGTCGATCGGCGCCGGGCCACCGCCTGGATCCGCGACACCCTGCGCGACACCGCCGGCGTGGCGGCCGCCGACCTCCATCTGGCCGGGCCGGTGATCGACAACGTGGCGGTCGACCACGCGAGCGCCGAGACGCTGCGGGTGTATGGCGGCCCCGCGGCGCTCATCATCTTCGCGCTCACCTGGTGGTCGCTGCGGTCGTTCCGCTACGCGCTGCTCGTGTTTCTCCTCTCGCTGGTCTGCGTCGGCCTGTGCTTCACGTCGCTCGCCGTCTGGGGCGACCGCATGAATCCCGTGCTGATCGTGATGCCGCTGTTGGTGCTCACGCTGGGGGTGTCGGGGGGGATCCATCTCGTGAACTATCTCGTCGAGGCCCGCGCTCACGGGCCGGCCGCCGGCACCGCCTGGCGGGCGATCCGGCTCGGCTGGCTCCCCTGCGCGCTGTCGGCCGGCACCACGGCGCTGGGCCTCGCGTCGCTGGTCGTGAGCGAGCTCGAGCCGATCCGCGTGTTCGGGTTCCACGCCGCCGGCGGGGTGCTGGCCACGCTGGCGGTCCTGTTCCTCGTGGTGCCGGGGGTGTTCGCACGCTGGCCGGTCGAGGGCGGCGGGGATGCCGACTCAGGCGCCGGCCGCACAGTGCGGTTCGCCTCGTTCACGATTCGCCGGGCCGGCCCGATCATCGCCCTTTCGGTGGCGGCGATGGCCGCCGCCGCCGTGGGCGTGCCGGGGATCCGCGCGTCGGTGGCGATCGACACGCTGTTCACGCCAGAGACCAGCGTGATCCGCGACTACCGCTGGCTCGAGTCGCACATCGGGCCGCTCGCGCCGGTGGAGGTGGTGCTGCGATTCGACGCCGACTCCGATGTGCGGCCGGCCGAACGGGTCGACATCGTGCGCGAGGTCGAGGCGGCCCTGGGCGGAATCCCGGACGTGACGGGCGTGATGTCGGCGGCGATGTTCCTCCCGGACCTCGACGGCGGCTCCGGCACGCGCACCGCGGCCCGCAAGGCGCTCGTGGCGCGCCGGCTCGAATCGAATCTCGCCGCCATGGCCGACCTGCGGGTGGTGCGCACCGTCGCCGACGGGCAATTGTGGCGGGTCACGGCCCGCACCTCGGCCCTGGCGGGGATCGACTACGGCGACTTCCTCGGCACGGTCCGCGCGCGGATCGAACCTGTGATCTCCGCACACGGCGGTGCGGCCCGCGGC
>RGVT01000394.1 GCA_010027105.1 Planctomycetia bacterium | reverse complement strand
CCGCCCTTCCCCGGGTCGAGCCGCGTGGTGGAGGTGCTCGTGCACGCCGCCACGTCCGCCGGCGTGGACCGCGTCGTCGTCGCCCATCCGGAGGCGCACGTGCAGCAGGAACTGGCGACCGACGTGTCGCGGTTCGGCTACGTGCCGGTGCGGGTGTCGACCGGCCGGGAGGCGATCTTCGCGGCGCGCGGCAGCGCCGACACGGTGCTCGTGATCATCGCGGCGCGGCTGGGCGGGCCCTCGGCGCTCGAGACGGTGCAGTTCCTCAGGCAGCAGGGGCTCGGCGCCGCGCCGCCGGTGCTCGTCGTGGTCGATCCGCTCGACGACGACGGCCGCGGCTGCTTCCTCACCCAGCTGCTGCTGAAGTTTCGCGGCGTCGAGGGGGTGACGATCGTCGATCGGCTCGACAGCTTCTTCCAGCCCGTGGTGGACGCCGCCAGCGGCGCGACGCTCGTCCCCGCGCGGTTCCCCGACGCGCTCGTGCAGGCCGCCGGCCCGCGGGCCGTGGACCCCGCCTCGCGCGTCGACCGGGCGGAGGCGCGGCTGGCGCGGGCCCGGCGGGCGCTCGAGCTGCTGGGAGACCTCGGCCGGCGGGGCTGGGACGTCTCCGGGGCCGCCGAGGCCGCGCTCGCGGGGCTGTCGCTCGAGCCGCTGGCGACGCCGGCCGCCGCGGTGCTGGCCACGATCGGCCGGCCGGCGGCCCAGCAGGTGCTCGCCGCGGAGGCCGAGCGGGCGGACCTCCCCCCGGAGCGGCGCCGGCAGCTGCTGGAAGCCTTCGCCGCCAGCACCACGCGGCACGGGATCCTGCTCGACAGCCGGCGGATGCTCGCGGCCTACAAGAGGTACAATCGGGCGACCGCTGATTCCCGCGTCCCCGTGGCCGACGTGCTCGAGGTGATCGAGACGCCGAGCAGGGCCCTCCGAAGCCGACCCGCCGATGCTGCGCCCAACCGGTCGACCCGGTGACGTCCCGACCGACGCCCCGCTGGCGGGGCTGATCGGGGCGAGTCCCGCGATGCTCGAGGTCTACGCCACCACGCGGCGGGTGTCGGTGTCCAACGCGTCGGTGCTCCTGCTGGGGGAGACCGGCACGGGCAAGGAGCTGATCGCCAAGGCGATCCACGAGCTCTCGCCGCGGGGGAGCGGACCGTTCGTCCGCGTCAACTGCGGGGCGCTCTCCGAGAGCCTCCTGGAGAGCGAACTGTTCGGTCACGTCCGGGGGTCGTTCACCGGCGCGGTCGCCAACCGCACCGGACGGTTCGAGGCGGCGCACACGGGCACCATCTTCCTGGACGAGATCAACTCCACGACCCCCAAGCTGCAGGTCAAGCTGCTGCGGGTGCTGCAGGAGCGGGAGTTCGAGCGGGTGGGCGACACCGAGACGATCTCGGTGGACACCCGCGTGATCGCGGCGAGCAACCGCGATCTGCTCGACGAGGTGGCCCGCGAGCACTTTCGCGAGGACCTGTATTACCGGCTCAACGTCGTGCCGATCCTGCTGCCGCCGCTGCGGGCCCGGCGGGACGACATCCCGGCGCTGGTGAGCCACTTCCTCGAGCACTACAACGAGCAGAACGACCGCTACGTCGTGCACATCGAGCCCGCGGCGCTCGAGGCGCTGGTGCGCTACCACTGGCCGGGCAACGTGCGCGAGCTGCAGAACGTCGTCGAACGGTGCGTGGTGATGGCGCCGGGGGACGAACTGACGCTCGACCTGCTGCCACCGGCGATGCGGGGCGCGAAGGCGGCCGCTCCGCTGCCGGGCCGCGGGGGCGATCTCGACGGCCTGGCCCGGGAACTGGTGGCGCAGGGCATGGCGACGGCCGCGGCGGACGACGACAACCTGTTCGACCGCGTGGTCAACCGGGTGGAGCGGGAACTGATCGCCCAGATGCTCGCGGCCTGCGGCGGGGTGCAGCTCAAGGCCGCGGCCCGGCTCGGCATCAACCGCAACACGCTCCGCAAGAAGCTC
>RGVT01000393.1 GCA_010027105.1 Planctomycetia bacterium | reverse complement strand
CTCACCCGCAAGCGGCTCGGCGAGGAACTCGCCCGCCTCGAGACGGTGACGGTCGACGCCGACACCGTCGTGGTGCCCGTGCCCGACACGAGCAAGGCCGCGGCCGACGCCATGGCCTACGCGCTCTCGATCCCCTGCGTCGAGGGCCTGATCCGCAACCGCTACACCGGCCGGACCTTCATCGACGGCGCCTCGAGCCGGCGGCAGAAGGCGGAGTCGAAGTACACGCCGCTCCGCGAGGTGCTCGAGGGGAAGCGGGTGCTGCTCGTCGAGGACTCGATCGTGCGCAGCACCACCATGAAGGTGCTGCTCGGCCGGATGCGGTCGCTGGGCCTGGCCCGCGAGATCCACGTGCGCGTGGCCTGCCCGCCGATCGTGGCCCCCTGCTTCTACGGCATCGACATGTCGACGATCGACGAACTGTTCGCACCGGTATTCCTACGCGACGGGCGGCTCACGGAGGAGGCCCAGGCGGCGATGGCGGCGAAACTCGGGGCCGACTCCCTCCGCTACCTGCCGGTCGAGTCGGTGGCCCGGTCGATCGGCTTCGACGCCGCGGACCTCTGCCAGGCCTGCATCACGGGCGACTACCCGACCCCGGCGGGCGAGCGGCTCTACCGGGTCGCCCTGACCCAGACCTCCCGCAGCCAGGCCGGCCGCACCTACGAAGCGGCGCGGTAGGACAGGCTTCAGCCTGTCTGGCTCCGGGCTTCAGCCTGTCTGGCTCCGGGCATGACAGGCTGAAGCCTGTCCTACGCGAGGGCATGACAGGCTGAAGCCTGTCCTACGCGAGGGCACGACAGGCTGAAGCCTGTCCTACGCGAGGGCATGACAGGCTGAAGCCTGTCCTACGTGACGCGGGTGACGGACGCCGGGGTGCTGTTGCGGGTGAACAGGGCCCGCCAGACCGGGGCGCCGGCGAGGCGGGTGCGGCGCTCGAAATGCGTGCGGTAGTCGAGGTCGTGCTCGGCAGCCCGCTCGTCGACCGGCTCCGGCTCGGAGAAGAGGCCCGTGGCCCGGGTGAAGTCGAGCGATTCGAGGAAGTATTCCTCGACGTCGGTCCACACGTGGAGTTCGCCACCTGCGGGGACCACGCGGCCGGCATGGCGGAGGAACGTCTCCGACAAGACGCGGCGCTTGCGGTGCCGGGCCTTCCACCAGGGGTCGGGAAAGTAGACGTGGATTGCAGCGAGGCAGGCGTCGGGAAGCAGGCCGCGCACGAGCCACGTGGCGTCGCCCTGGATGATCCGTGCGTTGGTGGCGGCGCGGCGGGCGAGCCGGGCGGCGCAGAGGCGGGCGTAGCCGACTGCGAGTTCGGCGCCGAGGAAGTTGCAGTCGGGGCGGGCTGCCGAGGCGGTGTCGAGAAACAGCCCCTTGCCGCTGCCGACCTCGAGCTCGATCGGGGCCGTGGTCGGGAAGAGCGTGGCCGGGTCGAGGGGCACCGGCAGATCGGCCAGCGCGAGGAGGTGCGTCGAGAGGTCGAGGGCGGGGTCGGGCTTCTTCGGCGGCCGGCGCGGCATCAGTGGGCCGCCGCACCGCCGGACGATTCGAGGAGGAAGTCGACCGGCAGCGGCACCCCCTTGATGACGCCGTCGACCACGATGGCGTCGCGGACCACGCCCTGGAAGCGGCAGACGATCATCGCCTTCGGCCGCACCCGCACCCGCTCGACGGCGATCACGAGCCTGTCGCCGGGCACCACCGGCTCCCGGAACCGCACCTCCTCCAGGCCGCCGAATCCGATCACCCGTGCATCGAGGAGGTTGTGCTTCTGCGTGTAGTAGCTCGAGAGCTGCGCGGCGGCCTCACACATCATTACGCCGGGCATCAGCGGCATCTGGGGGAAATGGCCGCGCACCCAGAACTCGTCGCGCGTCAGGTCCTTGTAGCCCACGCACAGCCCGCGCGACTGGTCCTCGTGCACGATCGCCGTGAGCTGCTCCATCTCGAACCGCTGCTTGTTCCAGCGGCGGATCTCGTG
>RGVT01000392.1 GCA_010027105.1 Planctomycetia bacterium | reverse complement strand
GACGGCCGCCGCCGTCGGCGGCCAGCCGGCCGCGAGCGTCATGGCGACCACGCCGGCGGCGAGCGTCGTCGCCGCGGCGAGCCAGGCGGAACCGACGGCGAGCCGGCCCGCCACGATCGGCCGCCGCGCCGTCCGCGGCATGAGGCGGTCGGTGTCGCGCTCGAGGACCTGGTTGGCGATGCTCGAGCTCGCCGCCACGAGCGCCGTGCCGGCGAGCAGCCCGAGGAGGTGCACGCCGTCGCGGGCCCCGCCGGTGAGCCAGTAGGCGGAGACGACGGTGGCGAGCACCATGAGCGCGATCCGCGGCCGCACGAGCCGCGAGACGTCGGCGAGGACGGAGCCGGCCTCGGCCGCGGGGGCGACGAGCGCGGAGGTGTCGGCGGCGGCGACGAGCGGCGCGGCGGAACTCATGCGGCGGCCCTCGCAGGCTGTCTGGCGAACAGGCCCGTCGCGGTCGCAAGCGCGACCGAACCGCCGAGGATCAGCATCCCGAGCACGACGTGGCCGGTGACCACGACCGCGCCCCGGCCGCTGCGGGCGGCGAGCGGCTCGCTCGGCATCCACGAAGCGGGGAGCAGGCCGGAGGGCACGCCCCAGGAGACGAACCAGGCCCCGACGCCCAGGGCGAGCTGGCAGGCGACGAGCCCCGCGATCACGAGCGCCCAGCGGCGGGCCGCAGGCGACGCACCGCTCCAGCAGAGCGGCACCGCGGTCCACGACAACCCGGCCACCGCGGCGGCGCCGAGCAGGTGGAAGGCGACGAGCCAGCGAAACGCGGCGGGCGTGACGACGGCGGCATCGAGGTGGCGGAGCTGGGCGCCGGCCACGAGCTGGACGTAGGCGGCGACGAGCAGGGCGACGGCGACGCGGAGCGGCATGCCCCCGGCCGCTCCCTCCCCGGCGGCACGGCGGCCGGTGAGCGCCGCGATCGCCACGGCCACGGCGAAGAACAGCGGCCCGGTGCAGGCGTGCACCTTGGCGACGGTCTTGTCGTCGAGCAGCACCCGGGCCCCACCGAGGGCCCCCTGCACCACCACGAGCAGCACCGCCGCGACCACGAGCCCGCGGACCGTGGCGCTCTTCTCGCGCAGCCAGGCAAGCGCGGCGAGCGCAAGCGTGATCAGGCCGACGGTCGCCCCGAGGAGCCGGTGGCCATGCTCGAGGAACAGGTCCCAGGGCCCGTAGAACCACTCGGCGAACGGGAACAGGAACATGTTGTGGCCGTACGTCGCCGGCCAGTCGGGCACCGCCATCGCCGCGTCGTACGTCGTGACGAGCGCCCCGAAGCAGAGCAGGACGGCCGTCACGCCCACGAGCAGGCAGGCCAGCGGAAACGTCGGATTGAAGGTCGCAGGGCTCATGACGAGTCGAGTCTGGCCGACTGGAAATGGGAGGCGGAGGGATCGGCGAAAGCTCGACGAGCGTTCGGCCGCTGCGGCCGCGCGAGGCGACTTTTGCCGTCCCGCAGCCGCGTTGGGCGCGTGGATGTCCAGCCTGTGTTTCCGCCTCCCGGTGGTGCTTCAGTGCGCCGCCGCCAGTGCGGCCGCGGCCGCGTTCGGCGGGTCGGTCTGCATGAGGTGGTCCTTCTCGACGCCAGGCACCGAGTATTCGTAGGGGCCGCGGTGCACGACCGGCTGGAAATCGAAGTTGCCGTGGCCCGGCGGGCTCGGGGCCGTCCACTCGAGCGTGTTGGCGTTCCACGGGTTGCGCCCCGCGATCGGGCCGAAGAACATGCTCCAGAAGAAGTTCACGGCGAAGATCGCCTGCGAAGCCACCATGCCGATCGCGCACCAGGTCATGAACGCGTTGAGCGGCTGGAGGTGGTGGAACGTCTCGTAGTGGTAGGCGTCGGCGAGCCGGCGCGGGAAGCCGACGGCGCCGAGGATGTGCATCGTGAAGAAGGTGCCGTTCATGAACAGGAAGGTGAGGAAGAAGTGCACCTTCCCCCAGAACTCGTTCATCGTGCGGCCGAACATCTTGG
>RGVT01000391.1 GCA_010027105.1 Planctomycetia bacterium | reverse complement strand
TATTATATTATTATGTTATTATAGTATTATGTTATTATAGTTACAATAATCATACGATTGATAGTGTCTTTTATTAAAAAAAAAAAAAACATTTTTTTTTTATCCATCCATCCTTTTCCTTCATACTATCATATATTTTGTGATATTCTGCTTGGAGAAGAATAATGAAAATTCATGGAAGTTAATAAATTATTTGAATTTTGTTTTAAAATAGGAATTACAGAGGAATTTCTCCAATGATAATTGGAGGAAGAAGAGAATTGGTGTTGCTCTTTTTGTGTATTGGGAAAATAATTGTGGACATATCGACATACCATTTTATAAAGATTGATAGGAGATTCTTCATTAAGGAAATCCATAATTTTTAGAGTGCATACAATATTTTTCTCTTTGTTTTCGTGATACCAATATTGACAGCGTTTCATAATCATATATTCTTCCTTGGGAACAGTAATATATCGTTTTTTTAGAAAACGTTCCACATAACATTTTTGAATAAAATGAGCAATATGTAAAAGAATAATCTCAATTTCATCAAAATGGTCGGTATATTTAGGATATAAAAAATGAAATAAACAGGCTTTTTCCTTATCATTTCTAATTTCTAAATATCGTAGTCTAAGATTTGGTTGATTTCCACGTATTTCACTATAATAATGATATTTTGGATGAATGATTTTTACAGTTACCCATTCTTTAACATCAAAACCTATGATACCTTGATACTGAAAAGGATGAATTTCTGTTAATAAAATTTCATCTATGGAGTTAAAAGAAAGAAAAGGAGGAGAAGAAATAGTTTGAAAGAGAATATCCGATTTTTTTTTCAAAATTTCTTCTGCAAACTCAAAAGTAAAAAAAGGATGGTTTAGGATGGGAACGAAAACACCAAGAAAAAATAATTGTTCTTCTACTGTTTTTGAGTGGCATACGATTCTATTTTGAGAATTGGAACGAATAAAAAAAATATAAATTTGTTCAGTGTTTAATTGAGAAACAAACCAGGAAAATATTTTATTTTCTGGAATATGAAAAAGAGAAGAAAGACAATGAACAAATAATTCTCCAAATGTTTTTTTACAACACCATTTACTATCAAATGCATTTAATTTATTATGTGTCGAAAGATACCATTTTTTTTTAAAATAGAATAAACGAAGAAAAGAGCCTTCATAAGAAAAAAACCAACGGTAATCATTTGAAATATCTGCGTCCTTAAAATAATTTCGTATGGATTCTTCATTATCTTTATTGTTGATAAATTGGGTTGTGTATCCAAAAGATGGAACTATCCATTTTTGAGGTTTTTGTTTTGATAAAATAAGACATTTATTTTTTTTCTGTTCTTTACTGCTGTTTTCTTGAATACTTGAATCTGTCATGATAATCAATTCTTCATTTTCATCAACAATATTCCATTCTCTTCCATGATGTTCAACTCCTTCTTGTGTTTCTCTGACTAATGCATATTCTAAATATTCTTCTGTTCCAGTTTCATCATAAAATTGTAGATTTTCTTTCATAACAACGTCCAAAATTTCATATTTTTCTTTCATTTCTTTTTGGTCATCATCATTATCATGGTCGTTTTCAATATCATCATTCTCATCAAAAGGTTCATTTACTGCTTGATTTCTAGCAAGATAATCATCATCTTCATTATGATTGTTATTATGATCATTTTCATCATTCTCATTAAAAGCTTCATTAACTATTTGATTTCTAATAACATCATCATCATAATCATCATCTTCATTTCTTATTGATGTTATTTCAGTATGATTTGATTTTTTTTCTTGACTATTTTCTATATTTTCTACATTTTCTATGTATTCTTCATTTTCTTCATTTTCTATGTATTCTTCATTTTCTTCATTTTCTATGTATTCTTCATTTTCTATGTATTCTTCATTTTCTTCATTTTCTATATTTTCTACATTTTCTTCATTTTCTATGTATTCTTCATTTTCTACATTTTCTTCATTTTCTACATTTTCTTCATTTTCTACATTTTCT
>RGVT01000040.1 GCA_010027105.1 Planctomycetia bacterium | reverse complement strand
GGGTCGCGGGTGCCGATCGTGCCCGTGCCCTTGAACATCATGTGCTCGAAGAAGTGGCTGATGCCGGTGATGCCCGGCCGCTCGTCGACGCTTCCCACCTTCGCCACCCAGCCGGCGCTCACGACGTTGGGCTGGTCGCTCCGCGGCACGAGCAGAAACTGCATGCCATTCGGCAGCGAAAACTCCTCCACGGCCACCTGCTGGCCGCGGGCGGCGTGGCCGGCGAGGCACAGGGCGGCGGCGCAGATCAGGTGGAGCGGAACGACGCGGCGCATGGCGGGAACATCCCTCGGGGTGCGAGCGGGTGTTATACCCCTAGCCGACACCGAGCGCCCAATGCACGAGCGTGAGGAAGATTTCGAACACGATCAGCCCCACGATCGACCACTCCACCCGCAGGGCCCGGCGGTGCTGCATGAGCTCGAGCGCCGTCTCGGCCGTGCGCGAGATGAGGGCGAGCTTGCCGTGGAGCGCGGCGAACCGTTCGCGGATCTCGAACTCGTCACGGAGCCGGGCCCAGAGCCGCTCGAGCTCGGGGTGGTCCCAGAGCAGCTCGGGAGAGTCGTCGACGCGGGCCCCCGCGACGACGCGGTGCTCCGCGAGCAGGGCCCCGCCGAGGTGCTGGAGCAGCTCGCGGCCGGCCCGGCTGCCGCGGCCCCAGTGGTCGAGGTTCACGGCGAAGGGCTCGATCCGCTCGAACTGCCGGTCGATGTTGCGCTCGTGATGGGCCAGCGACACGCTCTTGGCCATGATGTCGGCCACGAGCTGGAGCTTCTCGAGCGTGACGTCGGCGAGCACGAGTGTGTTGCCCTCGACCGACTCGCGGCCCGGCTCCTTCCCCGCCTCGACGCGGATCTCGAGCAGCTCGGTCTCGCGGTCGGCCGGCGGGAAGGGCTGGCGGATCTGGCCGCCGATCTGCCGCAGGTAGTCGGCGATCCCCGCGGGCGAGGCGTCGAAGAACACGATCGCCCCGTAGCGGAAGAGCACGGCCACGCCTCCGCCGCTGCCGGGCAGGCTCGCGCCGGTGAGCGTGCCGATGAGTTCGACCACGAGCGGGGCGCCGCCGGTGCGGTCGGTGGCCCCGAGCGCGGCGAGGTCGATCCCGGTGCCGACGAGCATCGCCTGCGCGTGGAAGTCGCGCGGCGTGCGCACGGGTGTGTCGGTGGTCGGCATGATCGCTCACCCGCGTCCAAGTGTCCGGCCGCCGGCCGCCGCACCGCGCGGCCGCGGGCCTCCGGCGTCGGACCCGCCGCACCGCGGCGAGTCTATCGTTCCGACGGGCCGCGTGCAGCCGGGATCGCCGCGGCCCGAGGAGGGCTTCCCACCATGCCATGGCTGAACCGTGCCGATCCCGTCATCATGGGCCACATCCTGGCCGAGCACCGCGAACTCTTCACGCGGCTGCAGGCGCTGCGGGCGACGCTCGCCGCCGCCGCGCCGATCACCGCCGAGAGGGTGGCATCGCTGCGGGTGGGGCTGCTCGAATTGCGCGAGCACCTGCGGGCCCACTTCGAGCAGGAGGAGCACGGCGGCTTCATGGAGGAGTCGATCGCCCGCATCCCGCGGCTGGCCGTGGCGGCGGCGGGCATCGTGCGGCAGCATCCGACGCTGCTCGGCGAGCTCGACGCCCTCGTCGAGCGGCTCGCCCAGGGCGACGTCTCGGCCGCCACCTGGGCCCGCGCGGGCGGCGATTTCGAAGAGTTCGCGGCCGCGCTCGCGGAGCACGAGCGGCAGGAGACCGCCGTCGTGCAGGAGGGCTTCAACGAAGACCTCGGACTATCGTAGGACAGACTTTAGTCTGTCACGAAAACCGTCTTCGGCGACAGGCTGAAGGTGGTTTTGCATGGGCATGACAGGCTGAAGCCTGTCCTACGCGAGGAGGTCCTCCGGGTCGGCGTCGCGCGGCGTGAAGGTGGAGTCGAGCAACGTCACGCCGCGGATCCGAGCGATGTCGATGAGCACGTGCGGTTCGTCGGCCGGGCCGTCGGCGGGGAACGCGAGCAGGCTCACCGTGGCCGGCTGGATCACGATCCGGTGCGGATGCAGCCGGCGGCGCACGAGCGGCTGCCCGTCGATCTCCACGTCGATCTCGCGGGCATCGGTGATCGCGGCGCTGAGCGTCGAGATGAGCCGCGGCCGCGCGGCGTAGCGGGCGTCGAACCCGCGGACGTGCAGCACCCGCTTGACCGTCTCCAGCCGCTCGCCCAGCAACGCCGGCATGTCGCGCTCGAGCTTGTGCCGCAGCGACTCGATGCCCGTCCAGAGGATCGTCCCCTCGACCGGCCTGAGCAGTTCCCGGCAGACCGCGAACGCCGTCAGCTCCAGGAGCGTGAGCGGCTCGGCGGGAATGCGGCGGCCGCCCACCGCGTCCTTGGCGAGCATCCAGCCGAACCGGCGGCCGTCGGGCAGCGGGACGTGGTCCACGGCGTAGCCGCAGGAGGTGAGAAAATCGCAGTCGCGGCGCAGCGTCCGCGGCGAGAGCCGCGTCAGGCCGAGCCGTTCCTTGAGGGAGCCGATCAGCGACTGGTCGTCGAGCGGCTGGCGGGCGGTCGAGAGGATTTCAAGGAGGGTGAAAATGCGCAGAAACTGTTCGTGGCGGGCAAAGTTGCGCGGCATGCTGACGGCCTGGTGCCCTGGGGATCGCACTCATGAAATCGCCATGCCATCGGTTTCGGCAAACCGGGAGCCGTTCCGTGGCGATCCCTGCTGAGGTCCACGATTCTCGGGCCACGGCTCGGCACCCTTGGTCAGTCACGTTGCGCCGCCATCCCCGTTTCACGCGGCACCCCTCTTTCCGGTGGACGAGCGGCGCGGCCGGCCCGCCGCCGCGCCGAGCGCCGGCGTCCAGGCCTCGGCCGCCTCCACGAGCCGGTCGACCAGCGCCACGAGTTCGAGCGGCTCCAGCGCGCGGTCGTCGACATCCGCCTCGACGACGAGCCTGAGGTCGGCGCCGTCGGCATCGAACTCCACGCCCACGAGCGGCGTCTCGGCCGCCAGGCGGCAGGCGGCGAGGCACGTGGCGGCGGGATCGTCCCCCGGGGCGAAGGCCCGCGACACGCGCGCCCGCACCCGCCGCCCTCCGTCCGGAGCCTCGACGCCGACGACCACGAGCGCTTCGTCCCGCAGGTTGCGGTAGAGCCGCGTGACGAACACGAGGCGGATCACCCCCTGCTCCTTGTCGACGTGATACCGCAGGCCATGCTGTGAAAAATACCGGGCGCACTCCGCGAGCGACGTGGGCATGGGGAACTCCTTTCCTGATGCATTTCAGCCGCGAAATCCTTTCCAGGCAGCCTTGACGACCCCCCCCTCCCCCCCGTAGTAGGTATACGCTGCCGGGCCGAGAACCTTGCGCGCGGCTGAAAAATTTTTCAGCGGGCGGCGAGCGCGAGCCGGACCAACCGTGCCCGCGCGATGCTCATCCTGCTCGGTCGGAGGTCGAATGGGAGGGCCCGGGGATCACGAGCGCACATCGTTCGTCGCCGATGCACGGTGCGACGTGGCCGCCGCCCTGGTCGCCTGGCAGACGACGGGAGACGATCGCTCTCTCGAGCGCGTGATCGGGCTCGCGGCCGCCGACCTCGAACGCGTCGCGGTCCGCGCGCTTCACCGCCTTCACGTCCGTGACCGCGCCGCCGTGGACGACACGCTCTCGCTCGTCTTCGACCACGTCCGCCGGCTCGCTGCCGGCCCGGGCGGCGAACGCCCGGTGGCACCCTTCAACCCCGCCGGGCGCCCGCTCCGCGGCCGGGGGGATCCGGGCCGGGCATACCTCGCGTGGCTGACGGAGGAGCGGGCCCGCGACGTGGCCCGGTCGCGGCGGCGGCAGACGCGGCGAGCCTGCTGCTTTTCGGAACTCGGCCGGGTACCGCACGACCGCGACCGCACCGGGCGGATCCTTTCCCGGACCGACGTGGCACCGGACGACGACTGCCCCGCGCGGCTGCACGCGGCGGTGGTCCGGCTCGAGCCCCGCCTGCGCACGGTGGTCGAGTTGCTGCTCGAAGGCAAGTCGCAGGCGGTGATCGCCCACGCGCTCGACGTCTGTGAAGGCACCGTCTCCCGGCTCCGCGCCCGCGCCCTGGAGGAACTGCGCCGGGCGCTCGGGGCATGACGCAGGGGCATGACAGGCTGAAGCCTGTCCTACATGCGGGGGCATGACAGGCTGAAGCCTGTCCTACGTTAGCCGAAGACGACGGTGCGGCGGCCGTGGAGGAAGACGCGCTCCTCGAGCACGAGCCGCACGGCGCGGGCGAGCACGAGCTTTTCCACGTCGCGGCCCGCCTGGGCCATGCGTTCGGGCGTGAACGTGTGGTCGACGGGGATCACGTCCTGGGCGATGATCGGCCCGTCGTCGAGTTCGGCCGTGACGAAGTGGGCCGTCGCGCCGATGATCTTCACGCCGCGGCCGAAGGCCTGGCGATAGGGGCTCGCGCCCGCGAAGGCCGGGAGAAACGAGTGGTGGATGTTCACGATCCGGTTCGGCCGGCGCTCGATGAATCTCTCCGAGAGCACCCGCATGTAGCGGGCGAGCACGACGTATTCCGGCGCGTAGCCGTCGATCACCCGCTGCAACTCGGCCTCCTGGGCCTCGCGCGAGACGCCCTCGTGCGGCACGTGGTGAAACGGCACGCCGAAGCGTTCCACGAGGCCGCGGAGCACGTCGTGGTTGCTCGCCACGGCCACGATCCGGCCCGGTAGGTCGTCGCAGGCGTCGAGCAGGAGCAGTTCGCCGAGGCAGTGCGGCTCGCGTGTGGCGCAGACCACGATCGGCCGGCGGTCCATCCGCGTCACGCGCACGGTCGCCCCGTCCGGCAGCACGGCCGCGAGCGCCGGCTCGAGGTCGGCCGCCGCGATGCCGCCGGCGGCCGCCGCCACCTCGGCCCGGAAGAAGAAGTGGCCGGCGCTCGAATCGACGAACTCGTGGTTGGCCTCGATGTTGAGCCGCCGGGCCTGGAGCACGCCCGTGATCCGGTGGATCAGGCCGACGTCGTCGGGGCAGTCGACGCGCACGATCGAGCGGGACGGGGCGGCGCTGTCGGCGGGGCGGTTCACGCGGGCACCCAGGCGAGCACGACGTCTTCGACGGCGATGTCGGTCTTGCGGGCGGGGATCTCGATCGCCTCGAGGGCGATGCGGCTCGGGTCGGCGTCGACACGGATCCGCTCGAGTGCCTCGTTCACCTCGTCCTCGAGCGCCTGCCGCCGCTCCTCGAGCGTGGCCAGGCTCTCCTCGGCATGGGCCACGTCGGCCTGCTGGCGGGCGGCGCGGCTGGCCGACCGCATGCTCGTGGCCGCCTTGCCGATCGTGGTCGAACTCGCGATCTTGCGGCCGAGGAGCGCCCCGAGCACGGCCGACCCGATCGACACGTAGGTCTGCAGCGACTGGTTCTTCGCCTCGGCCTGCTCGCGCTCCACCTTCTGCCGGGCCCGCTCGATGCGATCGGCGAGGGAGGCGATCTTCGCCGCGTAGCGGTCGCGGACCTTGTCGATCTCCCGGTCGCGCCATTCCTTGGCCCGCTGCGCGAACCGCAGCCGGAACTCCCCCTCCGACTCGCCCGGCCGCGAGACGGCATCGAGCGCGGGCGCGGCGTAGACCGTGAGTTTCGCGGTGCGGGCGAGGTGGCCCTTGAGCGCCGCGGCGAGCGCCGCATAGCCCCTGGGGCCGGCGAGCGGCGCCGGCAGGCTGGCGAACGAACCGGTGCGCGGGGCCGGTTCGATCTCCGGCGGCTCGGCGAGCGTTTCGGCGGCCTCCCACGCCGACTCGCCGACGGAGTCGCCCGCCGGCGCCAGGCAGATCACCTCGCGGTCGACGTCGATCCGCGCCGCGGCCTTCGCGTAGCGGACGCGGGCCCGGCCGAGGATCGCCGGCTCGTAGGCCACCGCGGCGTCGGGGCCGACGGGCCGCCGCGGCGCGAAGAACACCTCGTGCACGCCCGGGGGCAGGATCGGCCGCGGGCCGCCGGCGAGGGGGGTCGCACCGGGCTGCCGGGCCTCCGGCGCAGGCTCGCCTGCGGGCGGCTCGCCGCCCCGCGCCGCCGCGGTGAGCCGCCTGATCTCCTCGCGCAACAAGGGCCCGCGCAGATACGCGAGCGTCCAGCGGGACTGGAACACCGTCTCCTCGTCGTCGTGCACGCTGTGCAGGAGGAACATCCGCTGCTCGAGGCCGGAGAGCAGCTTGTCGAGCCGATTGCGATCGAACGACCGCCCCGCCGACGACGCGGCGCCCTCCAGGCCGTCGAGCACGCGGGCCTTGTCGCGGGCGGTCTGGAGCCGGCCGAGGAACCAGATGCCGGCGTTCGAGAGCCCCTTGTAGTCGAGGTCGACGGGATTCTGCGTGGCGAGCACGACGCCCAGGCCGAAGGCCCGCGCCTGCTTCAAGAGCGTGAGGATCGGCCCCTTGCTCGGCGGATTGGCCGTGGGCGGGACGTAGCCGAAGACCTCGTCCATGAGAAACAGCGCCTTGAGCGCCGACGTGCCCCCCTGCGACCGCATCCAGGCCACGGCCTGGCCGGCGAGGAGCGTGACGAACGCCATCCGCTGGGCGTCGTTCAAGTGCGCGATCGAGACAACGCTCACCCGCGGCCTGCCCTCGGGCGTCCAGAGGAGCCGGCCCACGTCGAGCGGCTCGCCGGAGAGCCAGGCCTCGAAGCCGGGGGCCGCGGCGACGGTGTTGAGCCGGCTCGCGAGCTGAAACCTGTCGCCGGCGGGAAAAAAGTTTTCGAGGTCGAGGAACCCGACCCGCTCGACGGGCGGCGCGGGGATCGCCCGCACGAGCGCGCCGAAGTCGATCTTCTGGCCGCTCTTCCAGAGCGCGTCGACGATCGTGGCCAGGAGCACGTGCTCGCGGCTGCGGCCCGGCTCGGCGTCGATGCCGGCGAGCGCGAGGATGCCCGACACGAGCGACTCGATCCGCTCGCGCCGGGCCTCGGGGTCGTCGGCCACGCTGGCCGGCGGCGCCTCGAGGCTCTCGAGCATCGCGAGCGGCCGGCCGGCCTGGCTGCCCGGCGTGTAGACGGCCATGTCGACCGCCGCGGTGAGCCTGGCGATCCGCTCGGGCCCCTGGCCGCTCGCCGCGAGGCCCTCCTGCCATTTTTTGGCGGTGCGTTCGGCGAGCGCCTCGAGCGTGATCCCTTCCCGCTTCGCGGCATCGGCCTCCACCCACGGCAGAAAATCGGCCGGGGCGAGGTCGGGAAACGCGAGCAGGAGATTGGCGAGATCGCCCTTCGGGTCGATGACGAGCGTGGGGATGCCGTCGAGCGCGGCCTCCTCGACCAGATCGATGAGCAGCCCCGTCTTGCCGCTGCCCGTCATGCCCACGCACACGGCGTGGGTCGTGAACCGCCGGGCGTCGACGAGCAGGGGCTCGGCACCCGCCGCGCCCGTCCGCGCGTCGCACTTCGAGCCGAGGTAGAAGACGCCGAGCCCCTCGATGTCGGGAGCGGCCGACCCGGACCGGCGCGGTGCAACGCCCGACCGCCGCTCTTGCGACTCCGATCGTTTCGCCACAGGTCCCTCCGGATGTCGGCGGCCTCCGCCGGCGTTCGACGCCGCTCGAGAGACCATTCAACTCGGGCACCCCCGATCGTGCAAATACGCCCCGCGGGGCCCGCGGCGCGCGGTGGCGGCGGCGGGGTGTCCGGCCGGAGAACCCCGGGAATTCCCCTGCGCGCGGCGCGGGCAGCGGCCGGGCTTGCCTCCGCGCGAATGGCGGAGAAGGGTTGGGCATGCCGGGGCGACGGTGAGGGCCACCAGCCCGCACGAACGCCCCGGCTCGATCTGTTCGGAAGACGAGTTGCTGGGTTCTTCGCCTCTCTGCGAAGCCCCGGCGCAGCGTAGGCCGACGGGCAGGCGACACGGGTCGCCCGCCGCGACGGCCGGTTTCGTTGCGCCCTCAGCCACGTCGGCGCCTGTCGTGCATGCACGCCGCACACCCGTTCCCGCCAGGTTGAAGCGAGGTTGAAGCCATGACCAGGTCGAAGATCGGCACCACGATCGGCGCGAGAATCGAGGGCCCGTTGTTGGCGAAGGTGTTCCGGCCGGTACTCGCGGCGCGGCACCGGCGGATCGTGCCGCTGGCGATCGTGCTGGTCGCCGCGGCCGCCGCGCCGCGGTCGGCCAGTTCGCAGCCGTACTTCTATTTCCAGGCGACGTCGGGCACCACGATCCAGGCTGAGGCGATCGGCGATGCGGGCGGGTCGAGCTACACGCTGGCCAACGGCTGGCCCGCCGGGGTGGGGCTGCCCACGGCGCTGGGCGGCTGGCCGACGTCGGCTCCGGGCTTCGCGCCCGACGCGAGCTTCGGCAACAACCCCGGCATCTCCGGCTACCACACGTCGAACCTCTGGCTCTCCGACTACGCCTACGTGCGGTTCCAGTTCATGGGCAGCGGCAACGCCGGCTATCAAAACCAGTTCTACGTCAACGGCTCGCTCGTCTACGACAACAAGACCACCACCACGAGCGGGTCGAATCCGACCGGCCAGTACCTCTTCGGCCCCGGGCTCGTGCCGTTCACGTACGTGGCCAACGTCACCGGCACCGGCGGCACGGCCACCTACGTGATCGTGAACGGCTCGAACACCGCGAACCCGGTGAACGGGGCGGCGTTCTTCCTCGGCGTCGACCCCTACACCACGGGCACGACGTTCGAGACCAGCGGCACGGCCGTGTACATCGGCCTCAGCGATCGTCCGGAAAACGTGCCCGATCACGACTTCCAGGATCTGAGCGTCAAGGTCTGGATCTCGGCCGTCCCCGAACCGGGCACGTTCATGCTCGCCGTGATGGGCGCGGGGGCGGCGGCGATCGCGCTGCGGCGCCGCACCCGGCCCCGATCGCCCGATCCGGCCCCGCCGGCCTGAACGCCCGGCCGCGCCGCCTGCCCGCACACACGCCCGTTTTGCGGCACCGGACGCCTTCCACCACCGGCTCTCGTGGAGGTGTCTCATGACCATCTGGAACTCCCGCGCCGCCGACCCCGGCGAGCCGCCCGGCCGCCGCATCGTGCGCCTGGCCTGCGGCAGCCTGCTCGGGGCCTGCCTCGCCTTCCTCGCGGCGCTCGCGCTGTTGCTCCTCGTGCCCCAGGCCCGGGCGGTGACGATCGCCGACGACGCCTACGACTTCGCGGTCACGAGCGGCTCGTTCACGCCGCAGCCGGTGGGCCTGCACGGGCTCACGCCGCCGGCGAGCGGCGGCAAGCAGTGGACGTATGGTGCCGGCCGCTGGAGCGTGAACTGGTCGCCCGTCGACCTGCCCGACGTGGCCACCGGCAACTGGCTGACGAGCCCGGTGATCAATCCCGCGCTCCAGCTCGGCGGCACGACCGGCGCGCTCGTTCCGATCGATGCGATCCGCATCAGCCTCGCGCACAAGTTCAACTTTCCGTTTCCGGGGGGCGCCTACCCGTCGGCCGCCGGCCAGATCGCCTACAGCATCAACGGCGGGCCGTTCGTGGGCGTGCCGCTGGCGGCGTACGGCACCGGCACGCTGGCGAGCGGGCCGTCGCCGTTCGGAGCGAGTCCGCTCGGCCCCTACGTCGGCCAGCAGGCGCTCGTCGCCCCCGCCTACGTCCCGCCGTCGGGGGCGTACTCCAGCCTGTTTCCGCTGCTCAACGGCGGCGCGTCGTTCGTGGGGAGCACGCCCGGCTACTCCGACACCGGCGGCACCTGGGTGCCGAGCGTCGCCACGCTCTTCATAGCCCCGACCACGGTCACGTCGTTCCAGGTTCGGCTGATCAACGCGAATCTCGGCCAGAACTGCCCCGCGGACGCGGGCTGGGATCTGCGCTACCTGCAGGTCGACTTCGCCGCCCCGGAGCCCGAGGGCTACGTCCTCGCGGCCGCCGGGATCTCGGGCGCGGCCCTGGTGCGGCTGGTCGCGAACAGACGGCGCCGCCGCGGCCAGTACCGTTGATGCAGTCGACCGCCGCGGGAGGCGGGGGCCGTCGACCCGGGGAACCCTCGGCGTTTCCCGCGGTCGACTTCGTGGACAGAGGCCATGGATGGCAATCCTGTTCGGCACAAGATTTGCGCATCGGACCTGACGAAGATTGTGAACATGGGGAACTCGCGCCCTGATCTTGCTGGCGTTATCGTGCCGCCATGGCCGGACGTGGGAAGCGTGAGATTCGCGATCAGGATGTCCAGGGACTGAAGTTCCTGCGGAAGATCCGTCCTTTGCTCTCCCGGCTCCGCAAGGTGGGCACGGAACGCGACACGGCCGGCAACCGCCGGCTGTTCATGGATCAGTACTGCTCGCTGATCTTGATCTCCACGGGTGAGAAGCCGAACCGGGCGATGCGCAACATGGTCTGGTACTACCTCATCGACCTCGCCAGCCGCAAAGAACTCGAGGCCTTCATCAAAAAACGGAAGCAGCCGGTGTCGGCGTAGCCGTGGCCTCATCGGCTTTGCGGGGTTCGCCGCTGCGCGGTTGGTGGCCCATGCGCCGTGCTTGATGGAGAGCGGGAGGCGAGGGGTTACCCCTGCCGTTGAGCCTGGAGGGCGGAGGCGAACGTCCGGCGAGACGGTACGGGGTAACCCCGAGCCGGCGCGGGCGCGTTGAGGCATGACAGGCTGAAGCCTGTCCTACGGCAAGCCAGACGCCTGCCCCACTCAAGAGCAAGCACCGTGCCGAACAGGATTGCCATGGATGGATTTTTCCACGGACGGCTAGTAACGCGCCTCCAGGCCGAGCGTGATGCCCTGGATCCAGACGCTGCCGCCGGTGTCGGTGCGCCCCGTGATCGGGCTGCCGTTGGTGCACAGTTCCTGCGCGAAGAACTGGTTCGGCCCCTGGGCGATGCCCCCCAGCCAGAACGCGGCGTAACCGCCCCGCACCGAGAGCCAGTCGAAGACGTCGTAGACGGCCGTGAGGCCGACCTCGCCCACAAAGGCGGCCTGCCCGACCCGCGAACTCACGTCGAGCGTCGTGGAGTTCGCCTGCCGCACCGACGTCTGCACGGCGTTGTCGTAGTAGAGCCCCGCCTTGCCCAGGCCCTCGATGCGGAACGGGCCGCCGAGGCCGTAGAGAATCGAGTCGAACCCGCCCTGCCAGCCGTAGAGGTCGTTCCACACGCTGCTGCGGTAGGTGTTGTTCACGATGCCCGACACGCCGGTCGTCCGGATGGCGACCGCCTCCCGCCATTCCACCCAGCGAAAGCCCGTCAGCCACTGCCAGCCACCCTGCGTGGGAAACCGCCGGTTGAGTTCGAAGCTCTGCAGGCTGCTCGTGAGGCTCGACGAGACGGTGTCGATCGGGGTGTCGCTCGGGCAGCAGAAGATGCCGTGGGGCGTCTGCACGTAGCCGCCGTCGGTGGTCGGCAGGGCCTGCTGCGCCTGGAACGACTGCACGCGCAGGTAGTTGAACTCGACCGCGCCGTCGTCGCCGGTGTGGCGGAAGAGCGTGAACCGTGGACCGGCGGCCATCCCGCTGCCGAGTTGGCTGGCGTCGAGCGCGGTGCCACCGGCGGCGGAGTCGATGAGCGCGAGAGACTGCGGCGACCCGCGCCACACGAGCAGCGCCTCGGCCCGGCCCGACCAGAGCGGGTCGACGGCGAGCGGATCGAGCACGTGCGGCACGCGGCAGCAGGCGGGCGCCGGGCAGGCGGTCGCAGGCACTTCGCCGATCCCGCCGAACGCGAGCGGCGGCTCCGGGGCGACCTCCTCGGCCTGCGCCTGCCGCACGAATCCCAGGGCCACGAGGGCCACGATCGCCGCCACCACCAGCCAGTCCCACTCCTCGCGCCACCCCGATGCCCGTCCCTGCAACGCCTCAGCCATGTCCTGCACTCCCCCGCCGTACGCGCCGGCAGACGGCGGCGCGGCCCACCGCCGCACCGCGACTTCCCGAGGGCCCGCCGGCACGCGCCGGCGACGCAACACACCCCTCTTACGAGGGGGTATCGGTCGCGGCCGGCCACGGGTGCATTTTTTTGGCCCGCTCCCCGACAGTCGGGCGGCCGGCCGCTTCGCCCACCAACGAACACGGCCGGCGGGCGGGATTGAACCATGTAGCTGACCTGAAGGGAAGCCTAGGGCCCGCGAGCTGCGCAGGCGACTTTAGGAGCCCGCGCAAAGCCGCTGGGCCCTTGGCTTGCCAAAGGGCACTACCGGTGAAAGCCCGAAAACCCGCCACAAAAAACCAACATGAAATACCGGGTTAAAAATTTGGTTTAAGCGTGTATTTGCTGTAGAAATCGTTGATTATTTTCACGGCTTCATCGGCTGTGTCTGCCAGATGGAATAAATTTAAATCTTGGGGGCTAATGTTGCCTTCCTTTTCGAGCATTGATTTTTTTATCCAATCGATGAGTCCGGACCAGTAATCGGCGCCCATTAAGACGATTGGAAACTTACCAATTTTAAAGGTTTGGATAAGGGTCAGCGATTCGAACAATTCGTCGAGTGTTCCGAAACCGCCGGGAAGAACGATGAAGCCTTGAGAATATTTTACGAACATGACTTTTCGGACGAAGAAATAATCAAAAACTAAATTTTTATCGGAGTCGATGTAAGGATTGTTGTGCTGCTCGAAAGGAAGATCGATGTTTAAGCCAACGGATTTGCCATTGCCTTGTTTGGCACCCTTGTTTGCGGCCTCCATAATTCCGGGGCCGCCCCCTGTAATGATTCCGTAACCTTGTTTTGTAAGTTTCAGGGCCACTTCGGTGGCCAGGGAGTAATAATTATTATCCGTTTTGGTGCGTGCCGAACCAAAGATGGAAACACAGGGGCCGATTTTGCTCATTTTTTCAAAACCGTCCACGAATTCTGCCATAATTTTGAACAGAGCCCAGGAATCGTTGGTTCTGATTTCGGTCCAGTCTTTTTCTTTGAATGCATTTTTGATTTTTTCTTCGCCGCTAAGAGCGTTCGCTTCATGTTCATTCATAAACTGTTATTTAAGGTGAAAGATGGCAATTCTTTTGCTAAAAAACGGGCTGTTTGGTTGTTATTCAGTGCGATTAAATCTTCGGGCAAACCCTGAAAAAGAATTTGACCACCCTGGTTTCCACCTTCCGGTCCTAAATCAATTAGGTAATCGGCCGATTTAATCACATCCATATTGTGTTCAATAACCAAAACGGTGTTGCCTTTTTCTACCAGTTTATTTAGGACATTTAGCAAAAGGCGGACGTCTTCAAAGTGCAAACCGGTGGTGGGCTCATCAAGGATGTAGAGGGTATTTCCGGTTCCCGGGCGTTGTAGTTCGGTAGCCAGTTTAACGCGTTGAGCTTCGCCACCTGAAAGGGTTGTAGAGCGTTGACCAAGGGTTAAGTAACCCAGGCCAATGTCGTTAAGTACTGAAATTTTTTTGAAGATAGCGGGGATGTGTTCGAAGAAATCAACGGTCTTTTCAAGGTTTAAATCCAGAACGTCAGAAATGGAAGCGCCTTTGTAACGTACTTCCAGGGTTTCAGAGTTGTATCGTTTGCCGTTGCAGGTTGGGCATAAGACTTCGACATCGGGTAAGAAGTTCATTTCGATGAC
>RGVT01000390.1 GCA_010027105.1 Planctomycetia bacterium | reverse complement strand
ATAAATATATAAATAAATATATAAATAAATATATAAATAAATATATAAATAAATATATAAATAAATATATGATGTAATAGTATAAATAAATATATAAATAAATATATGATGTAATAGTATAAAAAAAAAGAAAGCACAATTTCACCAAATATTTGGATATTTTTTTTCTTTTGCAAATATGTGGGAAATATCGGAATAAATTGATTTTTCCATATTTTATGATAAAATGAAACCAGACAAAAAAATATTAGTAATTTTTATAGTAATGTGGATCTAGTTTTCAATAAACGATACTGCTCAGGTTTTTTTGGTTTTTGTTTTTTTTGTAGTAAATAAAGAAGGAACAAAAAAATCTTGTGCAACTTTTGGCTTACGCGGTTTTTTTTCTTTTTTCTCGGTTACTGGAAATTCTTGTCCTTTCTCTTTCAAGACTTCGATCGCGTCTTTTTTGGTCTTGACGGGCACTCCATGCTCTTTGGCTGCTTTTTTCAGATCAGCAGAGGCATACTTCTCCGCGGGATGATGATGCACTTTGTTGTTTCCTTGATAAGAGGGTTGTTTTGTCGTACGTTTTGAAGTGAATAACGAAGGAACAAAATAATCTTGCGGAACTTTGGGCTTTCGGCCTCTTTTCACCGGGATATCCATTTCTTGTGACATTTTTGGAAATAAAATGCGTTTTTTTATAATTTTTTTTTTGTTTTTTTTTTGTGTTTTTTTTTTCTTGTTTTCTTTTTTGTTGTCAAAATCAATAAAAAAAAAGAATATCTTGTTTTTTAAAAAAAAAGAAAAAACAAAATGATTTTATTATCTCGTTTATGGTTATCTCGTTTATGGTTAGTGATCACATTTAGTATTTTTAAAGATATAAGTTGTATATTGCTTTATAATAATGATAATTATTCTGTTGTTTTATCATATTTTTCTATTGGTAGTCTTCATTATAAAGAATTTAATGATATTGATATGCTCCATGATTTTTTAAATGAAGCCGTATCATTAAATATTACCACTTTAGACACAGCAGATGTTTATGGTTGGTATGAAGATGGAAAGGGAGTTTCTAATGATCTTCTTTCTCAAGTTTTTCAACGATATCCCGACATGAGGAAAAAATTTAAAATCATTGCAAAATTTGGAATTCGTCTGGAAAACGGATATCATGTAGATCTTTCTCCTTCTTGGATATGGTCATCTATTAATAGATATCTTGATTTATTTTTCACTTCTTATATCGATGTATTCATGATTCATAATCCTACTAATAATATGAATTACATTGAAATAGCAAATACTTTTTTTACTTTATATAAACAAAAGAAGGTTCTTTTTTTTGGAGTAAGCAATTTTGAGAAATGGCAATGGATTTCTTTACAAGAAGCTATGAATTCTTTTGGTATTTCTCTTTCTATCGTTGAATTGGAGGCATCTGTTCTCCATTACGAACATTTAATGGAGTGGAATGATTTTTCTATAGAAAATAATATTCCTATTTTAGGTTGGGGACCGGAGGGAGGAGATCCAAACGGAGGAAAAAATCGTTTATTTTTAAGCAATGGAGAACGAGAAAAAAGGATTGTTTCTGCATTACAAAAAATCGGAAAAAAATATGATATACAAGACGATCAAGTTACAATTTCTTGGATCCATTCATTTAGTTCTCTTATTATCCCTATTTTAGGAACGACAAGAAAAGATCGTTTAAAAAATCAAAGTATTCCGTATCCTTTAGATGAACAAGATATCGCCTGGCTTAGTAGCCAATTGTATTGAAAAGAAAAAAGAGAGCACATGTTTTTATTTTAACGGTTACTAAAAATATATTTAATGAAAGATAACAGAGATAAGCGAAGATATTATATAATCATATGATAAAGGAAGATATAGAAAAAAGATGACTGACACGTGATGTGTTGTCTTTTTCTTCTCATCTAATGCTAGGTAGTAGTTATTATTTGTATTATTATGAAATCATGACGAAAGCTATTGTCGTTATTTTTTTGGCTTTGGACATTTACGAGATTC
>RGVT01000389.1 GCA_010027105.1 Planctomycetia bacterium | reverse complement strand
GCCTGGGTGTACCGCAGCGGCACGGCGGTGGCCGGGCCGGGCGGCCCGGGAAGTGTGCGCGAGGCGAACCGCCTCGGTACCCAGGCACGCGGTCCGATCACGGCCACGTCCTTGGACAGCGGGCCGATCTGGGCCGAGACCGTGAACGATGCACCAGCCTCATCCGGCGGATAGGCGGTGCCGATCACGGCGAAGTCGGCCCGCGGCTTGTAGGGCACGAAATCCGACGCGTAGGCGAGGCCGTTTTTGAGGTCGCCGTCGAGCGGTGTGTCCCCGGTGACGGCCGCCGGTTTGTCGGGCCAGGCAAGCGGCGGGCCGTCCGGCTGCAGGCGGTAGGTCGCCTTGACGAAGAACGAGCCGGTCAGGCCGGGGATGAACGGCTGCACGGTGTCGGCCAGCTGGCCGACCACCCAGCCCACGGTGAGGAGTTCGGGGTTGAGATTGTGGACTTTCACGATCCCGGCCGTTCACTGGGTCTTCGGGGGCGATTCAAAGATCGTCATCGAACTCTTCAGCCATAACACCGAAGCTTGCATCATCATCGAACTCGTCGGCCGTTTCATAACCCTCCGAGTCGTCGTCCGCCTCGTCATCGACCGGAGCCACCGGCTCCGGGGGCGGCGGCACCACCGGCTGGCCCCATTCCTGCACGGGCGCGTTGAGGCTGAGCGCCGCGCCTGAGGAAACCGCGAAGCCCGCCGGCGACAGCATCACCTGCGCGTTGTTCGACTTCACCGCACAGGAGGCGGTGCCCTGGAGGAGCAGCGACCCCCCGGAAAGCCCGACGTTTCCGAAGTTCGCGCCGAGCGTGACGGCGCGCGTCGCCTGGACCGAGACGCTCTGCCCGGCGACCGTGACCGCGTTGTCCGCGCCCCCGGCGACGTACTTGATCCCGCCCGCACCGCCCGCAGCGATGGTCTGCGAGCCGACCACCTCGGCATGGTCGCCGTGCACCTGGATCCTGTCGAGCGTCGTGCCCGACTCGTCCCAATCGCCGTGGATCGTGAACGCTTCGCTGTCCACCGGCTGCCAGTAGTACATGGCGCCGTCGTAGAGCGTCTCGTAGTAGGTGCCGAAGACGATGTCGTATTGGGCGGTCGCCTTGACGAGGGCGCTCGGCAGTGCCGGGGCCACCATGCCCCAGGCCGCAGCCGGCAGGCCCGCCATCTCGAACGATCCCCCGACGCACACCTCCAGCATCGGGCCGATCACCATCTCGAGGAGCATGCCGGCCGTGATGTCGAGGTAGGCCCCGGCACACACCTCGTTGTAGAGGCCGAACGTGATGTCCTCGGAATCGCCCCAGACCACCTCGTTGTAGACCTGGGCGTCGTCCGGGCAGCCGGTGAAGTCGTAGTGCACCGTCGCGGTGTCGGACGGATCCCAGGGGCCGGTGCAGCCTTTGCTCGACGTGACTCCCATGCGGGTCGCTTTCTAGTGGTGGCCGGCGGCGGCGCCCACCGCCGCCACCGCCGCCGTCAGGTTCTGCATCGCCTCGTCGATCTCGGCGGTGGGCGGCGGCACCGGCTCGATCGGTGCGGCGAATGGGGCCACGAGGAACGCGACCGTGCCGTTGAGGTAGATCGTGCCCGCATTGAACGTCACGGCGTCGGGCCCGAGCGTGATGCCCGCGCCGGTCGATGCCAGCGTGATCTCCCCGGGCGTCGTCACGATCGCCGTCTCCGTGCCGCTGAGTTCGAGGGTCGCCGTGGCCCCGATCGACAGGCCGGTCGAGCCGTAGAGCGCGGCGGTCGTCGCCTCGGCGACGATCTCTTCGACCGCCGACAGCGTGATCCCGGCGTTCGCGACGACGAGCAGCGACTGCACGTTCACGACGGAATCTCCGGCGACCGAATGCAGCAGTTGGATCGCGTAATGGAAGTGCTGCACCCCATCGTGATGGTGATGCTTGTCGGGTACGGTCTCGTACGTGTCTCCGTAGACCGTGAAGAAGTAGTTGCCGTACACGAGGTCGAGCTGGCAGCCGTTGCCCCAAGATTGGATGGCCGTGGCCGCCGCGGCGGCCA
>RGVT01000388.1 GCA_010027105.1 Planctomycetia bacterium | reverse complement strand
CTAGATGTTGATATGATTGCTCCTAATGAGAATACAATGAATGAAGCAACGCAAGGCGGTTCAAAAACCGTGATTATTGGCAAACCCGGGTGTTTTGAAAAAAATACAAAAATAATGATGTTTGATGGTATAACAAAATATGTCCAAAATGTGCGTATCGGTGATATCATCATGGGATGGAATGGAAAGCCAAGAAAGGTAATTGAATTATGCCAGGGATGGGATATCATGTATCGAATTCGTATCGGGAGAATTATTTCTAGTAATAAGAAGGATATGACCTTCAA
This sequence comes from Planctomycetia bacterium, assembly GCA_010027105.1. GTDB lineage: Bacteria > Planctomycetota > Planctomycetia > Pirellulales > UBA1268 > RGVT01. Next base: position 1,753 of record RGVT01000388.1, on the reverse strand, counting down.
CAAGATGATAAATGCTAAAGAGAAAAAGAATGAGAAGAAAAAGAATGGCAAAAAGAATCATAGACAAGTAATCGTAAATAGGAACCATATACTGACACTTTTTTATGCGCCATTGTCTTGTATGGTAGATATATCGTTAATGGACTATCTACAAATGAAAAAACAAAAAAAACACAAGGATTTTTTTTGGATCACCTGTTGCTTACAAAAAAACGAATATTATCTTTCCTTTTTTGATATTTTACAAAAGAAGAAATGCAAGAGATCGTATCAAGAGAATGATGATGATGAAATATATCAAGAGAATGATGAAATATATCAAGAGAATGATGAAATATATCAAGAGAATGACATGCTCGAAAACAACGAGAGGGATGAAAAATATGAAAAGTATGACCAATATTATGGCTTTGAGATTGAAGGAGACGACCATCGTTTTTTATTAGGAGACGGTTCTGTTGTCCATAATACGGGTAAATGTCTTGGTATCGATACTCCTATTATGATGCATGATAAAAAAATAAAAAAAGTTCAAGATGTAAACGTAAATGACCGATTGATGGGTGATGATGGAACGGAAAGAATAGTATTAAGTGTATGTCAAGGAAATGACCGTTTATATAAAGTTATCCAGAATACAGAATCTTATATTGTAAATTCTTGTCACATAATTTGTCTTCGGTCTTTTATTGACCATTCATTGCTTGAACTTGAAGCAGAATATATTTTTTATCATCCCGATATTTTAGTATCTTACGGTGGATGGAGTATATTCTTTCCCAAACCACAACTCTTGAAGATGATAGCTCATAAAGAGGAATCACGGTATTATGGTTTTGAAATAACGGGAAATGGGAGATTTTGTTTAGGAAATGGGATTATTACTCATAATACAACATTAATTACAAGTCTCTTGTATGAAAAAAGGAGGATTTTTCCCATCGCATTCATCATGTCGGGAACGGAAGATAGTAATGGCCATTATAAAAAAATTGTTCCTTCCACTTTTGTGTACAATAAATTAAAAGAAGATAAAATCAATGATTTTATCACAAGACAAAAAATAGCCAAACGACATTTACCGAATCCATGGGCCATTCTCCTTCTTGATGATTGTACAGATGATCCCAAACTCTTTAATAAACCTCTTTTCCAAGGTCTTTATAAAAATGGAAGGCATTGGAAAATGTGGTTTATTTTATCTTTACAATACTGTATGGATATTAAACCCGTCATCCGCACAAATATTGATGGTGTATTCATTCTTAGGGAAACAAATTTACGAAATCGTCGTTCTTTATGGGAAAATTATGCAGGTATTATACCAGAATTTTCTCTTTTTTGCACGATTATGGACCAAATCACTAACGATTACACGGCCTTATATATCCATAATGCAACAACTTCTAATTCATTAGAAGATTGTTTATTTTGGTATAAAGCAAAACCAGTTCCCCCGAATTTCCGTTTTGGTTGTCCCGACCTTTGGAAATATCATTTTCATCGATATAATGATGATTATACAGAACCTTTTATTGTATAAAATAAAATAAAAAAATAAAAAAAAAAAAGGAATGTCGTATTTTTTTTTGGGTCCATTACCTTTTTTTTGTTTTTCACCACTTTTTACTATTTTAAACTTCTATTTTTCTAGTATTCTTTTTTCTTTTTCTTCTATTAATATTATAATAATTATAACAATAATAACAATAATAACTAACAATAATAACAATTATAACAATTACAAAAATTA
>RGVT01000387.1 GCA_010027105.1 Planctomycetia bacterium | reverse complement strand
AGGGGTCGGCGAACGCTCGAGGAGCGTTGGGCCGCCGCGGCCCAAGCGACGAGACTTTTGCCGCCCCGAAGCCGCCGCGACACCACGGATCACGATGCGCTAGTCCTTTTCGGCCAACTCTTTTTTGTAGGCCTTCAGAGCGGCGGCTTCTTTCGAGAGTTTGAACTCGGGGCCGGCCGGGAAGTATTGGATGTCGTCCTGCAGGTAGTAGGGGCTCGGCAGCGTCTGCCCGCCGACGTCCACCTGGCAGCCGGTGAGCGACAGGCCCGCCGCGCCCACGGCCAGGAGGCCGAAGAGCCGGGTCGACACGTGGGAGAGGCTACGACGCATGACGTTCATTCCTGCGGACTTGGCGACGGGAGTCGTATCGACCGGCACGATCCGAAAACTTTGAAGAACCCCTCCAACCGTCACCACCGTGCCTCCCGGACCGCTCCCCAGATTGCCCAGACTGTGGCCGCCAGGCCCGGGGGTCGCCGGGCACACACCCCGGCCCGCCGGATGATGCCCGGTGGAACTGCGTCCGCGCAGAGCCGTTTGCGGTACAACGAAGCGATGCGCCGCTGTCGTTGCACGCCGTGCGTCGTGTCGGCCGCTCTCGCGGTGCTCCTCGCGGCCCCGCAGGCGGCGCCCGCGCAGGTGGTGCTGCCGCCGGGAACGGCGCCCGGCAGCCAGACCGTGCCCACGCCCGCGTTCGACGCGGCGCTCGCGGCCCTCGCCGTCGGCGACCTCGACGCGGCGCTCGAGATCGCCGGCCAGGAATACCGCGGCGGCATCCGGGCGGGGGCGCAGCGCTGGATCGATTCGATCGCCGCGGCGATGGCCGTCGGCGAGGCCCACTACGAGTTCGGCCGCCTGCGCGAGGCGGTGGCCGCCTACGACGAGGCGCTGCTCCTCTGGGCCGCGCATGCCGACTGGCTCCTGGCCGTGCAGTTCCCGGCGCAGCCGCTGCGCGGCCTCGCCCAGCAGCGGGCGGCCACGTGGGGCCGCAGCCAGCGCCCCACAACCCCGGCCGCGATTCCCGAACAGCTCTCGATCCGCCAGGGCGGGGCCGATCCGCAGCAGGTGCTCAGGCAGGGGGGCGTGCTCACCGGCCCGGTGAACTATCCCGTGCGGCCGCAGGAGATCGTGCGGGCGCTCGTGGTGGCGATCTACCGCCGCGCGGAGATCCTCGGCGACCTGGCCCGCGAGGGGGCCGCGCTCGACGACGTGGCCAAGGCGCTCCTCCGCCGCCCCGCACCCCCGAACCACTGGTCGCAGTCGTGGGTCGACGTCGCGCTGGGCGTGGCGTCGTGGGCGCAGGGAAAGGCCGATCAGGCGGTGCCGCTCCTCACCCGCGGCCTCGTCGCCGCCAATCAGTTCGACCATCCGCTCACCTCGTGGGGGCTGATCGTGCTCGGCCGGATCGCGCTCGACGCCGACCAGCCGGCGGCGGCGCTGCGGTATTTCGAGGAGGCGACCTACACGGCGGCCGATTACGCCGACGCCCGCGCGCTCGAGGAGGCCTTCCGCCTGGCGTTCGCGGCCCACGCGGCGACGGGGGCGCGGGGCGTGCCGCCCGCCTTCGAGGCGGCCGCCGACTGGGCCCGGCAGGGGCTGCCCGCGCTCCGCAGCCGGCTCCTCGCCATGGTGGCCGAGGGCCGCGCCACCGACGGCCGGCTCAAGGCCGCGGCCGCCGCGCTCGACGAGATCGACGGCCGGCTGCTGCGGGGCGACTTCGGCCGCGGCCCCTGCGGCATCCAGGCCGCCTACGCCGCGGCCGTGCTCGCCTACGCCGCGGGCGACCTGCCCGACGGCGACGCCGACCTGGAGCGGGCGCTCGGGCTCGCCCGGGCGCGCTCGCCGCGGCTCTTCCAGCTCGAGCGGCTGGTGGAGCTCACGCTCGGGGGCGCCACCAGCATCTCCGACAGGCAGGCCGACGCCCTGTTCACGAAACTCCTCGGCGACCCTCCCGCACGCGACTTCGTGCTCGACCCCGTCGGCGCGCTCGCCGCGCTCTCCGCCCCGCGCCCCCGTCGCCGCGTGGGCCGCGAACGCCAGGCGGAAGGCCTCCTCGAGCGC
>RGVT01000386.1 GCA_010027105.1 Planctomycetia bacterium | reverse complement strand
TCGCGGTTCGCGCGAACCGCCCCTGACCGGGATCGGCAGGCTTGAAGGACGACGCAGCGACTTACCGACGGGGCACGGGCGCCGCCCTCGCCGGCTTGTTCGTCCAGGTCGTGCTGACCGTGGCGATGGGCCTGGCGGGCCTGTGGACCGAGAGCCCGGCGATTCAGGCCGCCACGTGGCACTTCCTGGCCGGCCTGCCGATCTGGATCATCCTCGCGCTTTTGTACCACCAGTTCGAGGCGGAGCGGCGCGAATCGCTGGCGGCGGAGAAATTGTCGGGCCACGACGCCGCATCCTCGGTGCTCTTCGGCGAACTCTCCGACGACCTCGAGCGGGTGCGCCGCAGGCTTGCCGCGCTCCTGGCCTACGGCCTCCCCGCCGTGAGCCTCGTGGTCGCCGCCTACCTGATCCTCGCGGGGGCGGCTCTTCTGTGGCGGCTCGGCTCCCGGGGCCAGTTCGGTCCCGTGCCTCCGGCCATAGCAGCCCACGCCAACCCGGTGGCGGTGATGTTCGTCACCGGCGCGATCGCGTTCGTCGCGTTCATCACGGCCCGCTGGATCAGCGGCTACACGAGCGTGCGGGCCTGGCAGTTGCTGCGAGGGGGCGCGAGCTACCTCATGAGCTGCTTCGTGCTCGGCCTGCTCGTGTTCGTGAGCGCCGTGGCGGCGGCAGTCGTCGATGACACCGGTTTTTTCAGGCTGGTGGCGGTCACGGTGCCGGTGGCGATGGTGCTTGTGGGGAGCGAGATCCTGCTCACAGGGCTGCTCGAGGTCTACCGCCCCAAGCGGCCGGGGGAGATGCCCAGGCCGGCATTCGACAGCCGGGTGCTCGGGCTCCTGACGGCGCCGGAATCGCTCGGGCAGGTGGTCGGCGAGCTGATCAACTACCAATTCGGCGTCGAGGTGTCGCGCAGTTGGCTCTATCAGTTGCTCGGGAGGGCACTCACGCCGCTCACGATTCTCGGTGCGGCCGTGCTCGCGGCACTGAGCTGCCTCGTCGTCGTCGGCCCCGACGAGCGCGGCGTCGTGCTCAGGTTCGGCGAAATCCGCCCTCCCTCCCGCGGGCCGGGCATCCACTTCAAACTGCCCTGGCCGATCGAGACGGCCACCGCATTCCCCGTCGGCAAGGTGCTGCAGATCACCGTCTCGAGCGATCCGATCGGGCGCACGCAGGACGAGCCGGCCATCCTCTGGACGAGCGGCGACGACGCGGCCGCCAAGGTGGGCATGGAGTATTACCCCGCGGCGCTCGGCAGCTGGGGCGGCCCGGCGGCCGGCGGACTCGCGCTCGTCGGCGCGGACGTCGTGGTGCAATACCGCGTGCGTGACCTGCTCGAATTTCTCGCCGGCTCGCTGGGGCCGCGGGAGGCCATCACCGTGATCGCACAGCAGGAGGCGACCCGCTACTTCGCGAGCCGGGACCTCGATCACCTGCTCACGGCCGGCCGCACGGAGGGCGGCCCCGAACTCGAGCTTCGCATCCAGGAGCGGGCCGACGCCCTCCGGCTGGGCCTCGACGTGGTGAGCGTTTCCGTCACCGCGATCAAGCCGCCCGGCGGGAAGGTGGCGCGGGCGTTCCACCAGCAGATCGGCGCGCAGCAGCAGCGGGAAACGCTCATCCAGACCGGCCGGCGCGATGCGGTGGTGACGCTCGCGAAGGTGGCGGGCTCGGTCGACCTCAGCAGCCGCATCAACCAGGCCATCCTCGACCTCGACGCGCTCCGGGCCCAAGCCCCTTCCGCAGGGCCGGCCGACCACGAGGAACACCTCCGCCGGATCGCCACCGGCGAACTCGACATCGAGCGTCTGCTCGGCGAGGCCCGGGGCGAGGCGGCCGAGCTGGTGCACGCGGCACGGGGCTACCGGTGGTCGAAGGCCGTCGGCGAGCGCAGCGCCAGGGAGCGGTTCGCCGGCGAACTCCTGGCCTATGAAAAGTCTCCCGGCTACTATCGCGTGCGTCGGTATCTCGAGGTCCTCGCAGACGGCCTGTCGGCCCGCCGCAAGTTCGTGATCGCCGGCGACCACCGGGACCTGCCAGTGTTCCAGATGGACTTCAGCGATCCGGCCTCG
>RGVT01000385.1 GCA_010027105.1 Planctomycetia bacterium | reverse complement strand
AAAAAAAGGAATCATGATAGAAGATAATAATAAAAAAATAAAGAATGAGGTTCCAAACATTAGGATCTTATATTTTTATCCTCAAAAAAATGATATGACCGACAAGAATTCTTTTTTTTTGAAAAAATATTTCTCAGATCCTTGGATAGAACCGATAGCATTACCCGAAACTTTTTTTTATAAAATGTTTCATTCAGATGATAAAGATGAAGTCTCGTATCTATTACAATTATTTTCTTGGTTAGAAACTACAACAATGGATAATACAAGAGCAACAACAAGCAAATCACAAGAATCATGTCTTGTCATTTTTATTTTTTATCCCTATATTCTGAATTTAGTTTATGACAGGAAAAATACAGAAGAATTCTTCTCAGGAGTGCATTTAGGAAAAAAAAATATATTTTACCTTCCTTATGGGCTCATAAAAAAAGAGAGAAAATTACCTCCTATCTTTGCTTGTTGGCAACCTAATATACAATCATTCTTGAGGAAAGAAAAGGAAACATTTGATTATGTATATTCTCCAGAATTATTTATTGCAAATTATATTTTGATTTCCAATAAAACAGTGGATGGTCTTTTTGCATTATTATATGACAATTATCATCATCAAAAATATCGTATATTTCATCTGAAAACAAGAAAATATCCGCTTTTTTTAATTGATTATGCGCAAGTGTCTTCCGTTCAATCCATTCTAATGGAATGGAAACAATGGCACACTTTTTTTCCCCCTTATTATATTGAATTTCAAAAAGAAATACCAAATATCGTAGTCATTACAATGACATTAAGGAAGCAATTCGTGAAGCAATTTTTAGAAACCGTTTTATTTTTGCATGCAAAAATATTTTCTGCAAAAACTTTTTATCGACCAAATTTGTATCTCACAAAAGGACAGATAAATTGCTTCATGTCTCATATAACCGTGTTACAAACATATCAAGATCACGAAAAACCTCTTCTTATTTTAGAAGATGATATCTATCTTCCTTTTCGAGAAGTAATAAAAAGAAAATGGATAGGTGAAGAAATTCTTGAAATATGCAAAAGTTTGCCGACTAATTGGGATATCTTCTTTTTAGGAAAATGTTGGGATTTTTGTTCTACAAATAAAAAAATAAATAAAAAGACATCATCTTCTTATTCAAGGAGTATTTATCAAGTTTATTATCCTCTTTGTTCTCATGCGTATATGATAAGAAAAAAAGCGATCCATATTTTATTGAAAGAATATGATACGATGAGAAAACAAAGTGATGGTATCACAATGCCTTATGATGTCTTTCTAAAACGGATGATTACGAAAAAAAATCTTCAAGCTTTTTCTACATCAGAAAATATTTTTTCACAAGATCCATTTATTGAAGGAGGCTCCTTTCTTCAAAAACTTGAGGAAAACTGTTTTCCTATTTGTATTGAAGAAAAAGCATCCTATTTATTTATCATTGTATTTATTATCTTGACCATTCTTGTTTTTTTACTGTTTTTAACATGTCTTGTTGTCTATGTGCTTCGAAAAATGAAGTGATTTATTTTTTATTTTTCTTAATAGGAAAAATAACAGGTTATTCTTTTTATGCTAAATAATAATTAGAAATATGCTATCTGACATCTATGCTAAATAATTATAATTATGCTATCATCTATGCTAAAGAATTAGAAATATGCTATCTGACATCTATGCTAAATAATTATAATTAGAAATATCCTAAATAATTATGCTAAATAGAAATATGCTATCTGATATCTATGCTAAATAGAAATATGCTATCTGATATCTATGCTAATTAAAAATAATATGCTATCTGATATCTATGCTAAATAGAAATATGCTATCATCTGATATCTATGCTAAATAGAAATATGCTATCATCTGATATCTATGCTAAATAGAAATATGCTATCTGATATCTATGCTGAATAGAAATATGCTATCTGATATCTATGCTAAATAATAATTAAAAATAATATGCTATCTGATATCTATGCTAAATAGAAATATGCTATCTGATATCTATGCTAAATAGAAATATGCTATCTGATATCTATGCTAATTAAAAATA
>RGVT01000384.1 GCA_010027105.1 Planctomycetia bacterium | reverse complement strand
GGCTCACCGTCGTGGGGCTCGGCCTGCTCGACATCATGCTCTGGTTCTTCATCCTCTACTGGCTCGTGCCGGGGCTCGGCTTCGCGCCGCTCTCGCTCGAGGAGATCACCGTCACGATGCTCTGCTTCGGCATGGGCGCGAGCACCCAGGCCCTCTTCGCGCGGGTGGGCGGCGGCATCTTCACGAAGGCGGCCGACGTCGGTGCCGACCTCGTCGGCAAGGTGGAGCACAGCATCCCGGAGGACAGCCCGCGCAACCCCGCCACGATCGCCGACAACGTGGGCGACAACGTGGGCGACGTGGCCGGCATGGGCGCCGACCTCTACGAGAGCTACTGCGGCTCGATCCTCGCCACCGCCGCCCTCGGCGTGGCCGCCTTCCCCGGCCAGCCGGCCATGCAGTTGGCCGCCCTCTTCCTGCCGATGGCGATCGCCAGCGTCGGCACGCTGCTCTCGATCTGGGGCATGTTCCAGGTGCGCACCGGCGAAGACTCCTCGCAGCGGTCGCTGCTCGCCGCCCTCGCCAAGGGGATCAACTTCTCCACGGGGGCGATCGTCGCCGCCACGTTCGTGGTCTCGTTCCTGATCCTCGACGGGTTCGGCTTCTCGCACCTGTACCTTTCGCTCGGCGTGGCCACGAGCGTGGTCGTGGGGCTCCTGGCCGGCTGGCTGATCGGCAAGTGGACGGAGTACGCCACGAGCAACGAATACACGCCGACGAAGGAACTCGCCGATCAGGCCCTCACCGGCCCGGCCACGATCATCATCGGCGGTGTCGCCGAGGGGATGCTCTCCACGTGGGCGCCGGTGCTGATCACGGGCGCGGCCACGCTGCTCTCCTTCGGGTTCGCCAACGGCTTCGACTTCAAGGATCCCAACGCCTTCGCGCTCGGCCTCTACGGCGTGGGCATCGCCGCCGTCGGCATGCTCTCCACGCTCGGCATCACGCTCGCCACCGACGCGTACGGCCCGATCGCCGACAACGCCGGCGGCAACGCGCAGATGGCCGGCCGCCCCGACTTCGTCCGCGAGCGCACCGACGCCCTCGACGCCCTCGGCAACACGACGGCCGCCACCGGCAAGGGGTTCGCGATCGGCTCGGCCGCCCTCACGGCGCTCGCGCTCCTGGCGGCCTACGTCGAGGAGGTGCGGATCGGCTTCGACCGCTGGGGCCGTTCCGCCGTGGTGGCCGACGCCTCCGGCAAGCAGCAGGCGGTGGCCGGCGGCAAGGCCGCCGACGTCGCCGCCGGCGACTGGGTGAAACTCGCGGACCGGCTCGTGGTCAAGGTGGGAGACTCGCCGGCGACGGGCGGCGTGTGGATGCTGCTCGACGCCGGCGCGTTCCCGGGCGTCGGGAAGCTGCCGGTGGGCGGCCTCGTGGAGGGTATTGCGCCGTCCGCCGCCGTGGACCTCGAGAAGGCCGGCCGGATCGTCGCCGTGAAGCAGGCCCGGATGGCCGACTTCATGCGGTATTACGACGTCACGCTCATGAACCCGAAGGTGCTCGTGGGCATGTTCGTGGGCGCGATGAGCGTGTTCGTGTTCTGCGCCCTGACGATGAAGGCGGTCGGGCGGGCCGCGAAGGGCATGGTCGAGGAGGTCCGCCGCCAGTTCCGCGCGAACCCCGCGATCATGGACGAGAACAACCCCCAGAAGCCCGACTACGAGACCCCGGTGGCGATCAGCACGAAGGCCGCGCAGCAGGAGATGGTGCTCCCGTCGGTGCTCGCGCTCGTCGTGCCGCTGGCCGTCGGCCTCCTGCTCGGGGTCTCCGGCGTGCTCGGCCTGCTGGTGGGCGGCCTCACGACGGGCTTCTGCGTGGCCGTGTTCATGGCCAACGCCGGCGGCGCCTGGGACAACGCCAAGAAGCACATCGAAGGCGGCGTGCACGGCGGCAAGGGGAGCGACGCCCACAAGGCGGCGGTCGTCGGCGACACGGTGGGCGACCCCTTCAAGGACACGAGCGGCCCGAGCCTCAACATCCTCGTGAAGCTCATGAGCATGGTGAGCGTGGTGCTCGCCGGCCTCGTCGTCCGCTACTCGCTCGAGGCGCTCGGCATCTTTTAAGCCGTAGGACAGGCTTCAGCCTGTCACTC
>RGVT01000383.1 GCA_010027105.1 Planctomycetia bacterium | reverse complement strand
AGCACCCGTAGCACCTGTAGCACCAGTCGTACCTGTAGATCCTGTGTTCCCTGTTGAACCCGTAGAACCTGTTGCACCCGTGGCACCGGTAGCACCCGTTGTACCAGTAGATCCCGTTGCTCCAGTCGATCCGGTGTCTCCTGTGGAACCCGTTGATCCCGTAGCACCTGTGGCACCTGTGGAACCCGTAGATCCAGTAGATCCCGTCGTACCGGTTGCTCCCGTAGCACCTGTTGTTCCAGTAGCACCGGTTGCACCAGTAGCGCCTGTCGTACCCGTAGATCCCGTTGCTCCGGTCGATCCAGTATTTCCTGTAGAACCTGTTGAACCGGTTGCTCCTGTGCCACCTGTAGCGCCTGTAGCACCCGTTGTACCTGTCGATCCCGTTGCGCCCGTCGATCCAGTATCTCCTGTTGAACCGGTAGAACCCGTAGCACCTGTAGCACCAGTAGAACCCGTAGCGCCTGTAGCACCTGTTGCACCCGTAGCACCTGTGGTACCAGTCGCTCCTGTAGAACCCGTAGATCCTGTTGCACCTGTGAAACCTGTTGCACCCGTAGCACCTGTAGATCCTGTTGCACCCGTTGAACCTGTTGCACCAGTAGATCCTGTCGATCCCGTAGCGCCTGTAGTACCGGTTGCACCTGTTGCACCTGTACCACCTGTAGCACCCGTAACTCCAGTCGAACCCGTACTTCCTGTAGAACCCGTTGAACCTGTAGCACCTGTATAACCTGTAGCACCCGTAGCACCGGTAGATCCTGTTGCACCAGTAGTTCCGGTTGCTCCTGTAGCACCTGTTGCACCTGTTGCACCCGTTGCTCCTGTTGTTCCTGTAGCACCCGTAGATCCCGTTGCTCCTGTAGAACCGGTAGTACCTGTTGCACCCGTTGAACCCGTTAATCCCCTCGGTCCTACTAATGCAACGGCATTATTATTCGAAACGGTAGCTGTAGTAGTAGACAAATTTTGTACTGTAATAGTTCCAGCACCTGTTACACCCGTAGGACTGATAGTAGAAGCCGTTATTAAAAAGTAATTTGAAATAGAAGTAAGAGTGTTTGTTATGCTGACAAAATCACCGACACCCAGATATACATTATTTGATGCTGTGATTAATGGCACAACTCCAGTTGCACCTGAAGCAATTGGAATGGCAGAACTAGCAGAAACTCCAGCAAGTACTAATGGACCAGGACCACCTGTAGCACCCGTTGCTCCTGTAGCGCCTGTAGCACCTGTTGCTCCCGTTGCTCCTGTTGAACCAGTAGCACCGGTTGCACCCGTCGTACCGGTCGAACCCGTTGATCCCGTAGAACCCGTAGAACCCGTTGCACCGGTTGTTCCTGTTGCACCAGTAGAACCCGTTGCTCCGGTAGCACCCGTCGCACCTGTAGTTCCAGTAGCACCAGTAGAACCTGTTGTACCGGTAGAACCGGTCGTACCCGAGGCACCTGTGGCACCCGTTGCCCCTGTGGCTCCAGTTGATCCTGTAGTACCCGTGGATCCAGTAGCCCCGGTGGCACCAGTGGTACCACTAGCACCGGTTGCTCCTGTTGCACCTGTTGCACCTGTGGTTCCAGTAGAGCCAGTAGAACCTGTTGTACCAGTAGAACCCGTCGTACCCGAAGCACCCGTTGCCCCTGTGGCTCCTGTGGCTCCTGTAGAACCGGTTGATCCCGTAGAACCTGTTGTACCGGTTGTTCCTGTTGCTCCCGTAGCACCGGTTGAACCCGTTGCACCGGTTGCACCTGTGGTTCCAGTAGAGCCAGTAGAACCTGTTGTACCGGTTGTTCCTGTTGCTCCTGTAGCACCAGTTGAACCCGTTGCACCTGTTGTACCTGTACAACCGGTTGATCCTGTGTCACCTGTAGAACCTGTAGAACCGGTTGCCCCTGTGGCTCCGGTAGCACCCGTAGAACCTGTTGCACCGGTTGTTCCTGTAGTACCCGTAGCGCCGGTCGATCCCGTTGCACCCGTTGCACCGGTTGCACCTGTAGCACCCGTAGCACCTGTAGCACCAGTCGTACCTGTAGATCCTGTGTTCCCTGTTGAACCCGTAGAACCTGTTGCACCCGTGGCACCGGTAGCACCCGT
>RGVT01000382.1 GCA_010027105.1 Planctomycetia bacterium | reverse complement strand
GCGGCCCGCGCGGGCCGCGAAGCGATCCTCAAGGCCAGGCTCGAGGCCGATCCCCGGTGCACGGGCGCCGCCGCGGGCGACGCCTTCGACTACCTCGTGGTCGACTGCCCGCCGTCGCTCGGGCTTCTCTCGCTCAACGCGATGGCGGCCGTCGACGAGGTGCTGCTGCCGCTCCAGCCGCACTTCCTCGCCCTGCACGGCCTGAGCAAGCTGCTGGAGACGGTCGAACTGGTGTCGAACCACGTCAATCCGCGGCTGCGGCTGCTCGGGGTCGTGCTCTGCATGTTCGAGGCCGGCACCAGGCTGGCCGCCGAGGTGGGCCGCGACGTGGAGGCCTTCTTCGCCGCCGGCGCGGCGCATCATCCGGCATGGTCGGACGCCCGCGTGTTCGCCACCCGCATCCGGCGGAACATTCGGCTCGCCGAGGCGCCGAGTTTCGGCCAGTCGATCTTCGACTACGCCCCGGAATCGAACGGGGCGGAAGACTACGCCGCCCTGGCCGCGGAGGTCGATCAGGCCGCGGCGTGCGGCAGCGGGGCCCTGCGCCGGGTCGCCTGACGCGGACCGGCCGGGGCCGGCAGCGCGGCGAGGTCGAGCAGGGTGCGCCCGTGAAGTTCGGGCATCCACCACCACGACGACGCGCAGGGATCGAAGCCGGCGAGGATGCCGGTGCCGTCGAAGTCCTCCGGCGACACGAACAGCGGCCCGGTGCCCTGCGGTGCGGCCGGCGACGGCTCGCGCGGGGCCCGGTACGGACGCGGCGGATTGAGGCGGTTTTGTGCGAGCATCGTGCTGGTCGACGGCCGGAGTGTCTGTCGGCCGGCCGTGCGGGCGTAGACCAATTCGACGCGAAAAAATCCGGTGTGGAAAAGATTGTGATTTGGGGTATTTGGGAAATCAAGGAAATCTGGGATGACAATCGGTCAGCCAGTCTGATTTCGCGGAAATGCGGCCGTTTTCGTATGTTGAAGCCGTTCTCCCGAGGACCGAACGGAATGGCACGACGAATCTCCGCTGCGGGTTGGGCCGGCTGGCTGGCATGCCTCGCGGCCGCGGCGTGCCCCGCAGCCACCCCGGCGGCGCCGGACGGGTTTCGGACGCTCGCCCCCGGCGTCCTCACCGTCGTTCCGCCCGACGTGTCCACCGACGACACGATCCAGCGGGGTGACATCGCGGAGATCACCCGCGGCCGCGCCGCCTCCGCCTGGAAGCCGCAGCGCGACGCCGTCGGCGGCACGCTCGTGGAGCGGGCCAAGGATCGGATCTATCCCCGCGACGTGTGGTGCCTCGAGTTCGCCTACAAGCCACCCCGCCACATCGACGTCGACGTGCCGGGGCCGGACCTGGCGGTGCGCCGCAAGCGGCTGCTCTACCTGCTCTACCGCGTGAAGAACACGGGCGGCCGGCGCACCACCGCGCCGGCCGACGACCCCACCGCCTTCGCCCGCGAGGGCTACGCGGGTCCCGTGCGGTTCATCCCCCACTTCGTGCTCGAGAGCATCGAGGGGCTCGCCCATCCCGAGGGCTCGATCCACTACCGCGGCTACCTCGACCGCGTGATTCCCGAGGCGCTCGAGCCGATCCGGCGCCGCGAACGGGTCGAGGGCCGCCTGCACGACAGCGCGAGCATGCTGGAGGCCGCGCTCGAACCCGGGGAGGAGCGCTGGGGCGTCGCGGTGTGGTCCGACGTCGATCCGCGGATCGACTTCTTCTCGATCTTCGTCCGCGGCCTCACCAACGCGATCCGCTGGCGCAGCGACCCTGCCGCGCGGGTGGCCGCCGACGACCCGCCCGGCGCGGGCACGGAGCACGCGCTCGAAAGCCTGCGGCTCGATTTCTGGCGGCACGGCGACGAGGTCTCGTTCGAGGAGGAGGAGGTGAGCGTCGGGCACGCCGGCCTCCTCGAGCGGATGGCGATCGGCGTGCGGGTGCTCGAGGCTGTGGGCCGGCCGCAGTTGACGAAGGCGCAGGCCCGCGACGGGCTCGAGCGGCTCGGCCTCTCGTGGCGCGACCTGCTCGTGCCGGCGACGGCGGCCGAGGACGTCGATCGCCACGTGCCCCACAGCCTGGCACCGCTCGCCCGCGTGCTCGAGCGGCTC
>RGVT01000381.1 GCA_010027105.1 Planctomycetia bacterium | reverse complement strand
GGCCACGGTGTTCCGGATGCGGGCCGCCGAAGTGCTCGGCGTCGATCCCGATTGGATCATCTGCGGCAACGGCAGCGACGACCTGCTCACGATCCTCGTGCGCACCTTCGTGGGCGCGGGGGAGTGGCTGCGGGTGCCCTCTCCGAGCTACATCCTCTACCGCACGCTCGCCGGCATCCAGGGAGCTGAATGCGAGGAGGTTCGCTACGAGCGAGACTGGTCGCTCGGCGACGGGTTCGCCGCGCCCTGTACGGCCGCCGGCGGCGAGGTGAAGCTCGCGCTCATCGCCAACCCGAACAGTCCCTCGGGCACGCTGCTGCCCCCCGGGCGGATCCGGGAGCTCGCCGACCGCCTGCCCTGCGCGCTCGTGGTGGACGAGGCCTACGGTGATTTTTCCGACGCGCACTGCCTCGACCTCGTCAAGGACAACGAGCGGGTGATCGTGACGCGGTCGTTCAGCAAGTCGTACGCCCTCGCGGGGCTGCGGTTCGGCTTCGCCGTGGCGCAGCCGCAGGTGATCGAGCAGCTGCTCAAGGTGAAGGACTCCTACAACTGCGACGCGCTCTCGATCGCGGCGGCGACCGCGGCGATCGACGACCAGGCCTGGCTCACCGACAACCGCGCGAAGATCGTCGCCACCCGCCGCCGGCTCACCGACGGGCTGCGGTCGCTGGGCTACGACGCCGTCGAGAGCCAGGCCAACTTCGTGTGGTGCACGCACCCCGCGCGGCCGCACCGCCCGGTCTACGAGGCGCTCAAGCGGCAGGGGATCCTGATCCGCTCCATGCACTACGCCGGCTGGGGAGACGGCCTCCGGATCACCGTCGGCACCGACGACGAGATCGACGCCCTCCTCGCCTGCCTGAAGACGATCTGACCGACCACGCCCGAGGCCCACGAACCCGCCATGCCCCGCTCCGCGACCGTCACCCGCACGACCGTCGAAACCGACGTCACCCTGTCGCTCGTCCTCGACGGCACCGGCAAGGCCGAGATCCAGACCGGCGCGGGCTTCTTCGACCACATGCTCACGCTCCTGGCCGGCCACTCGCTCTGCGACCTCGCGGTGCGCTGCACGGGCGATCTGCACGTGGACGGCCACCACACGGTGGAGGACGTGGGCCGCGCGCTCGGCACCGCGCTCAAGGACTGCCTCGGCGACCGGCGCGGCATCCGCCGCTACGGCCACGCGATCATCCCGATGGACGAGGCGCTCGCCACCGTGGCCGTCGATCTCGGCGGCCGGGCGGCCTGCGTCTTCGCCGTGGACTTTCCCGTGCCCACGATCGGCACGTTCGACGCGCAGCTCGTCGAGGTCTTCTGGGAGAGCGTGGCCGCCACGGCGGGCATGAACTTCCACGCCGTGCTCCACCACGGCCGCAACGGCCACCACATCGCCGAGGCGGTCTTCAAGGCCGGGGCCCGCGCCCTGCGCGCCGCCTGCGAGCCCGACCCGCGCCAACCCGGCATCCCGAGCACGAAGGGTACGCTCGCGGGGTGAGTTCCCGCAAATCCTTCACTCGCCCAAACCGGCTCGGGGCTGCCCCGACCGTCTCGCCGAACGTTCGCTCCGTCGACCATTCCGCTTCGGCGGATCGGTGCCCGCTGCCCTGCGCTCACTCGTATCTGCCTGCGCTCTCGGCATCCTGCCTTCGCTGGCAGATGACGTCGGCTCAACGGCAGGGGCGACCCCTCGCCTCCGTCACCTGATCCATCGATCCATCGCTCCAGCCATCTCGGTGAGCTCTAGACCGCATCCGACTTCGGTGGAGCACCGGCTTCGGGGCGGCAAAAGTCTCGTCGCGTGGGCCGCGGCGGCCCAATGCTCCTCGAGCGTTCGCCGACCCCTCGCCTCCGTCACCTGATCCATCGATCCATCGCTCCAGCCATCTCGGATAAGCTCTAGAGCACGCCGAGCGACTCGACCCAGCGGCACAGTTCCTCCGCCGGCGGCGCGTCGCCGAGCACGTCGGGCAGCAGGCCCACCTGGTAGCCCCTGTCGCCGAGCAGCGCACGGTCGGCGGCGGCCTTCGCCGGTGCCCCGGTGAGCGAACCTCCGAACAGCACCCACAGGCTCCTGCCGGGCTCCGTCGGCTCCACCGTCGCCTGCCGCGGCAGGG
>RGVT01000039.1 GCA_010027105.1 Planctomycetia bacterium | reverse complement strand
GGCCCGCACCCACACCGCGACGCTGACCCTTCCGGTGGCGGGCGGCGGAAACGGATTGCTGCGCAGCGTCGCCAGCCCGTGCTCCGACGAGAACTCGAGCCCGCGGCCGCCGGCCGACGGCTTGCCCGGCACGAGCCGCAGCGAGCCGCGACCCGGCTCCACCAGCTCCCAGCCGGGAACGAGGCCGTCGAGTTCGGGCAGCTCGAAACTCGGGTTGTCGAGCGCCGCGAGCGCCGCGGGCGTCTCGAGGGTGGTGCGGCGGGCTGCGAGGTCGGCGAGTGCGGCGGCGACCTCGCGGGCCACCTCCGGCGCGTGCGTGGCCCGCACCAACGCGACCAGCTCGCTTCCCTCGAGCACGATCGTGCGCATTTCCCAGGCCTGAAGCGCGAGCGACACCTCCCCCTCCACCCCGACCGGCAGCGCGGCCGCGCCGACCGCGTCGACGGCCGCCGTCGGCCGAGGCGTCGCGACGACCTCCGCGCGGCAGGCCGCGCCGCCGGCGTTGACGACCGACACCCACAGCCCCGCCTCACCCTCCCGCACCCGCACCACCAGCGGCGCCGGCGCGTCGGCCACCGTGTCGAGCGGTGCCGGCGGGAGCGTTTCGAGCGCGACGCGGCAGCGGCGGTCTTCGACGTCGACCCGCGCGTGCAGGAGCCCGGCGTCGAAGATCGCCTCGGGATCGCCCGCCAGGAGCGACTCCACGAGAGGCCGCCGCGACTCCGCCCCTCCGGCCGGCACGGCCACATCCACCGCCCCGGCCGGCTTCGCCGCGAACGACGCGTGGGCCACCAGGTCGCGCACGTCGGCGCCGTGCGGCTGTTCGAGGAGCACCGCCCCGACCCGCGCCGCGCCGGCCGTGCCGCGGAGGAGGGAGAGCGACCGGTTGGCCTCGTGCGCGAGGCCGCGGGCGGCGGCGTCGGCGGCGTGCACGTGGGGCGCGACGTAGACGATCCGGCCGTGGGCCGTGATCCGCGCCGGGTCGAGGCCGGCCTCGCGCAGGACGTCGGCATCCCGGGGCTCGGCGAAGAGGTGCGGCCGAAACCGCTCCGCGAACCGCCCGGCGACGAACAGCGTGGTCGGCATCACATGGAGGCTCCAGGCGGGCCGGGCGGTCGCCACGACGTCGGCCAGGCGGGCGTGGAAGGCGGCGACGGCGGCCTCGCGCCACGCGAGCCAGCGGTCCCGCAGCGGACCCTCCACGAGCGCCGCCCGGGCCGCGAAGCGGCCCTCGCCCGCCGCCAGCGCCGGCCGCGTGAGTTGCTCGACGTCCGGACCTGCCGCCGCCACGAACCTGGCGAACGTGGCGTCATCGAGACCACTCGCCACGCCGGGCAGGTGCAGCCACCCGTCGTGCGGCATGAGGAGCGCCACGCCATCGACGGCCGGCGCGTCGCGCAGGCGACCCGCCAGTTCCGCCACGAGCCCCTCGACCGCGGCCTGCACCCGCGGATCGAGGACGTTGTAATGCGGACACCGCCCGCCGTCGGCGACGAGCGGTCGGCCGTCGCGCGAGAGCGCGACCAGCCCGTCGGCATCCGGGCCGCCGGCGGCGACGAGGGCATCGAGCGCCGGCAGCGGCCCGTCGCAGACGACCGCCGGCACCAGCCGCACCCGCTCCCGCGCGTAGACGCGGCAGAGCAGGTCGAGCAGGTCCTTCGGTCCCGCATCGAGCCGCCCCTCGAACGACGTGCCGGCGCCCCAGCGCGGCGCATACTGCGCGAGGCGGGTCGGCCAGAGCGCCGCGCCGCCGGCATGCACCCCCACCAGCGCGCCGCGGGCGCCCTGCGCCGCGACCCAGTCGGCCGAGCGGCGGACGGCCCCGAGCCACGCGTCCCAGGCGGCCGGCGCGTGGCCGGCGGGCGCGGCGCCGAACGCCTTGAAGTCGGGCGTTGGAAGGTGCAGGTAGGTCCGCCGCGAGGCATCGGGCTGCGGCCCGGCGGCGACCGTGTCCGGACCGGCCAGCACCCGCACCCTGCCGAACAGCGCGGGCGTGCGGGGCGCGAGGTTCACGATCGCGAGCAGGGGCGCCCGCGACCGTGGCCAGTAGACGAACCGGCGGGTGCCGATCCCGCCCCGCCGGCTGCCGTCGTCGACGAGGGGTGCCCGCAGGTCGACGCCACTCGTCGCGACGGCCCCCACCTCGCCGTCGGCCTCCTCCAGCACCGCGAGGCCGAGCGTCATCTCCTGATCGAGGGGATAGTCGATCTCCACCAGGTGCGGCCTGCCCGGCTCGCCGGCCGGCAGCGCGATCGCCTCCCAGGCGGGCCCCTCCGCGGCCGGCGGGAGCCGCAGCATCGGCCCCAGGCCGTGGCTCTCGAGAGTCGAATGCCCCGTGGCCAGCAGGCCGGTGAGCCGCGGCACCATCGCGGCGACGGAGGGCAGCTTCGGCACGGGCACGCTGGGCAGCGGCACGTTCGGCAGCGAGGGTGTCGGCAGCTGCATCCTGGGCAGCGCGAACGACGGCCGCGGTAGTTTCGGCAGCGGCACGCCCGCCATCGGCAGCGACGGCATCCCCATCCCGGGCAGCCGCCGCAGCCGCTCGAGCAGCTTCGGGCTGCCGGGATCGAGTTCGTAGGCCACCTGCCAGGCCGCCGCCGGCCGGCCCGCCGGAGAGTCGGAGACCGCCACCAGCTGGATCGTCCGGCTCGCGACGGCGCGCGCCCAGCGGAGCGAATTGCGATCGACGAGCTCGAGATCGACGTCGCAGGCTCCCTCGCCCGGGGGCAGCGGCACCGCGAGCCGCAGGGGCCGGAACTCGCGCACGCCCGGAGCCGCCGCGGCCGCGTCGTCGACAGCCACGGTCTGCGCGTGCGTCTCCGCGGTGCTCCCCGGCCGGTGGACGCGTACCTTCAGTTCGTAGGCGGCCGCCGTGGCCGTGGCGGCGGGCACGAGCGGATGCACGACGAGGCCCACGGTCTCGCCCGGCCGCCTCACCGCCGACTGCCCGGCGGCGAACGCCACCCGCAGCTCGTCCCCCGGCGCGCGGCCGATCGAGAGCCGGTTGCCGGCCCCGTCGAGCGGCTGCTGGAGCGGGGCGGCGACGAGCCCGGCCACGGGCACGTCGACGACGGCCGGCTCGTCGGCCGAATCGCCACGCGACAGCCGCACCCGCACCCGGGCGCGGCGCCAGTCGGCCACGCACACATCGACCCCGTTCATGTCGAGCCCCCTCGGCTCGTGCACCTCGATCGTGCCGCCGGCGTCGTGCATCGTCGCCGGCGCGAGTGGATCGACCGACAGGAGCCGCCAGTCGGTGGCCGCCGGCGGCGTGCCGGGGTCGACGATTTCGATCCGGCCGGCTCGGGCGGCGGGCCTGCCTCCGCCCCACGCGATCCGCAGTGTGAGCGGGGCGGAGCCCGGCTCGGCGTCGCCGCCGGCGGCCGGCGCGGCGGCGATCAGCACCGCGCAGAGGGTCGCCCCGCGCAGGATCTCCGCCACGCACTTCGGCATCGGTCCGCCCATGGGATCGGGAAGGGCGGGGATCATAGCGGGGTGCGCGGGCCGGGCATACGGTGGTTTGCCCGCTGGCTCCGCGGCCGAAAACAGCCGCTCAGCCGCCGAGCGCCGCCGGCGAGAGCGGCGCCGCCTCGCGCCCGGGCTCGAGCGCGGCGGCGAGTTCCTCGGCGACCCCCGGGCAGCGATCGGCCACGTCGGAGAGTTCGAAATAGTCGTCCGGCTTCGCGAACAGCCGGGCGGAGCGGGTGCCGTCGGGGAGCCGTTCGGCGACGAGGTGCCAGGCCCGCGTGACGATCGCGGCCGAGTCGGCCGCCGAGACGAGCACGCGGTCGCGCGGCACGCGGCTCCAGTCGGCGAACAGGCCCGCGAGGCTGCGGCCGTCGGGAGCAGGGGCTGCGCCGGCCGCCACGAGATCGACGAGCGTTGCCCCGACGTCGGCGGGCGTGGCCAGCCCGCCGTCCCGCTGCCCGGCCATGCGGCCGTCGGCGGCCGCGATGATCGCCGGCAGGTGGGCCCACTCGCCGTACGGCCGGGCGGCCCCGTTCCCGTCGGGCCCGCAGCCGACCTGGCCGTGGAGGCCCAGCGGCATGCCGCGCAGGCCGACGACGGCCACGGCCCAGGGGCGCGGCAGCCCGCGCGCGGCGGCGACGACGCCGCCCACGCAGCGATCGAGCAGCGTGAGCTGGCCCGCGAACGCCTGCCGGCAGCCCATCACGGCGTCGGGATCGGTGTCGGCCGTCACGGCGAAGTGCGGCACGCCGGCGCCGGCCGGAGGGGGCGGATCCTCAGGATCGACGTAGGCCGCGCGGTAGGCGAGCGGGGCGTCCCAGGCCACGCCGAGGCTGCCGGCGTGGCACCACACGAGCCCGTGACCACCTGCCGAGACGATGTCGCGCGCCTGTGCGCACAGTCGGGCGATGTTCGTGCCCTCGTCGTCGGCCGCGGGCGTTGAAGCCGGCACCGTAGGCACCTCCACGATGTCCACGCCCGGCGGCCGCTCGGGGAGCGCGCGATCGTCGGTGACGATCACCGCGGGCCGGCCGGCCGCCGCCGCCGCCCGCCACAGGAGTCCTCGCCCCATGAGATCGGCGAGCGTGGCCCGCGGATCGACGTCGGTCGCGAGCAGCCGGTCGAACGTGATCCCCGCCGCGGCGAGCCCGTCGAACGCGGGCGTGGAGACCCAGGTGGCGCCGTAGCTCGAGAGCATCCACGCGGGCAGGCGGTCGATGGAGACGACGAGCAGCCCGCCCACCGAAGCGGACGGGGTCGACGGCGGGCTGGTCGGGGAGGAGGACATGCGGGCGAACGTGAGCGGCGACGAACCGCGAGCCCTGCGGGGCGCGGGCACCATTGTGCAGATTCCTCGGCCGCCGCCACCAGGATTGCCTTTCATTCCGGCATCGCCCATGCTCCCGATCCGTCGTCCCCCGCCCCGGGAGCGCGCCTGCATGCCCGGCCGCCACGCCTACCGCACGAGCCCGTCGGCCACCGCCGGCATGCCCCCCGGGGTGCCGTTCATCGTGGGCAACGAGGCGGCCGAGCGGTTTTCCTACTACGGCATGAAGGCGATTCTCGTCATCTTCATGACCACGCTCCTCGCCGGCCGCGACGGCACGCCCGCTCCGATGAACGCGGGCGAGGCGAAGTTCTGGTACCACGCCTTCTCGTCGGCGGTCTACTTCTTCCCGCTCGTCGGCGCGATCGTGGCCGACCTTCTGCTCGGCAAATACCCGACCATCATGCTGCTCTCGCTCGTGTACTGCGCCGGCCACGCCGCCCTCGCCCTCGACGAAACGCGATCGGGCCTGCTGCTCGGGCTCGCGCTCATCGCCGTCGGGTCCGGGGGGATCAAGCCCTGCGTCTCCGCCCACGTGGGCGACCAGTTCGGGCCGTCGAACGAGAACCTGCTGCCGCGGGTGTTCAGCTGGTTTTACTTCGCGATCAATCTCGGCGCCTTCGTGTCGAGCCTCCTGACTCCATGGCTGCTCGAGAGCTTCGGGCCCGGCTGGGCCTTCGGCGTGCCCGGCCTGTTCATGGCGGCGGCCACGGTCATCTTCTGGCTGGGCCGGCATTCGTTCGTGCACGTGCCTCCGGCGGGGCCCGGAGCGATCCGCGAGGCCTGCGGGCCGGAGGCCCGCGCGGCGCTCGGCCGGCTCGCGCTGGTCTACGTGTTCGTGGCCGTGTTCTGGGCGTTGTTCGACCAGACGGGTTCGTCGTGGGTGCTCCAGGCGACGAAGCTCGACCGCTCGTTCGCCGGGATCGAGTGGCTGCCGTCGCAGATCCAGGCGGTCAACCCGCTGCTGGTGCTGGCCTTCATCCCGCTGTTCTCGACGGTGGTGTGGCCCGCGCTCGAGCGGATCATGCCCCTGCCCCCGCTCTCGCGGATCGCGCTCGGCCTGTTCCTCGCGGCCGCGTCGTTCGCGATCGTGGCGGCGGCGGAGTGGCGGATCGAGGCCGGGACCCGGCCGACGATCGGCTGGCAACTGGCGGCCTACGCCGTGCTCACCGCCGCGGAAATCATGGTCAGCGTGACCTGCCTGGAATTCTCCTACACGCAGGCCCCGCTCTCGCTCAAGAGCCTCGTCATGGGTCTGTATCTGTTGAGCGTGTCGGCCGGGAACCTCCTGGCGGCCGGTGTGAACTGGCTCACCACCGGAGCCGACGGGCTGCCGCTGGTGACGGGCACGACCTATTACCTGCTGTTCGCCGGATTGATGCTGGCCACGGCCGTGTGTTTCCTCCCCGTGGCGGCGTTCCTGCCGACGAGGCGGTACATTCGTCCGGAGGAACGATGAGGCTTCCCGTGAACGCCGGCTGCACACTCTCCCGCCGCTCGCTCCTCGCAGGCTCGGCATCGGCCGCAGCAACGCTCCTGCCGCGCCGCGCCGCGGCCGCCGACCCGCCTCCCTTCCGGATCTCGCTCGCCGAGTGGTCGCTGCACAAGACGCTCTTCGCCGGCAAACTTGACAACCTCGACTTCCCCAAGACGGCGAAGCGCGAGTTCGGCATCGAGGGGGTCGAGTACGTCAACCAGTTCTTCAAGGACAAGGCCCGCGACGACGACTACATCGCCGAGCTCGCCAGGCGGTCGTCCGACGAGGGGGTCACGAACGTGCTCGTGATGTGCGACGGCCTCGGCAATCTCGGCGACCCCGATGCCGCGGCCCGCACGCAGGCGATCCAGAATCACTTCCCGTGGGTCGAGGCCGCCAAGCGGCTCGGCTGCCACTCGATCCGCGTCAACGCCGCGAGCAAAGGCTCGTTCGAGGAGCAGCAGCAGCTCGCCGCCGACGGACTGGGCCGACTGGCGGAGTTCGCAGCCCAACTCGAGATGAACGTGATCGTGGAGAATCACGGCGGGCTCTCCAGCAACGGCGAATGGCTCGCCGGCGTGATGAGGCTCGTCGACCGGCCCAACTGCGGCACGCTCCCCGATTTCGGCAACTTCCACGATTACGACCGCTACCGGGGCGTCGAGGAGCTGATGCCCTTCGCGAAGGGCGTGAGCGCGAAGAGTCACGAATTCGACGAGGCGGGCGACGAGGTCCGGACAGACTACGCCCGGATGCTGAGGCTCGTGCTCGCGGCCGGCTACCGCGGCTGGATCGGCATCGAGTACGAGGGCACGGCCCTCGCGGAGGCCGAGGGCATCCGGGCCACGAAGCGGCTGCTGGAGCGCGTCCGGGACGCGCTGGCGACGTAGCGGCCCGTGCAACGCGTCGGCCGCGCACCGTGATTGACCGCGGCCCCCGACGCCGATAGAGTTCGCCGCCTCACCATGCCCCATAAACACACCGCGGTCGTCGAATCGAACCGCACCCGGCTGCAGCGGTTCGTCCGCGTCCGCTCGACCCACGTCGGGCAGGGGGTGTTCGCGGCCCGCCGGCTGCGGGCGGGCGTCGTGATCGGCGAGATCGAGGGGGACGTCCTCGACCGGCACCCCGACGACCCCTCGTATTGCATGGAGCTTCCCAGCGGCAGGGTGCTGGAGCCGGCCGCGCCGCTGCGGTTCCTGAACCACAGTTGCGATCCGAACTGCGAACTTTTCTACTGGTCCCACGACGACCAGAGCCTCCAGGAAGACCGGTTGTGGCTGCAGACAACACGGGCCGTCGAGCCCGGCGAGGAACTCTCGATCGACTACTGCTGGCCGGCCGACGCGGCGATCCCCTGCCGCTGCGGCACCGCCGCCTGCCGCGGCTGGATCGTCGACCCCGCCGAACTGCATCTGCTGACCGCCCGGCCGGACGGTGGCGGGCAATCGTCGCCGCCGTCGCCCTCGGCCTGACGGTCGTCGCCGGCTTCGGCATCGCCCGGCTCCGGCTCGACGACGACCTGCGGTCGCTGCTCCGGGACAGCGACGCCGAGTTCCGCCTCATCGACGACGTCGCCGCCCGGTTCGGTGCCCCCGACCGCGACTGCATCGTGCGGACCACCGCCCGCACCGGCGATATCTTCGACGCGGCGCCGCTCGGTGAACTGAGAGACCTGTGCGCGGCGCTCGCCGCCGTGCCGGGCGTGGTCGACGTCCGCTCGATCTTCGACGTTCGGCGGCAGGGCGTCTCGGGAGCCCTGTTGCCGGTCATTCCGCGATCCGAGAGCCTGCTCGACGAGGAGGCCAGGGAAGCCGCCCGACGGCGCGCCACTGCGCACCCGCTCGTCGCCGGCCATCTGCTCTCCGCCGACGCCCGGTCGACGCTCGTGCTGGTGCGGCTCGATGAGGCCGCGAACGCCGCCGCCGGCCTCGGCCCCACGATCACGGCGGTCGAGCGGGTGCTCGCCGACCACCGCACCGCCCCGACCGTCGACCTCGAACTCACCGGCCTCCCGGCCCTGCGTCACCAGGCCACACGGGCGCTGCGTCGCGACATGCTCCTCTTCAACTCGCTGGGGCTCGGCCTGGCCTTCATCCTGTCGGCGACCGCCGCCCGCAGCCTGCGTTCGACCGTCGTCGCCTGCGTCCCGCCCTTCATCGGCGCCGTCTGGGCGATGGGGATCCTCGGGCTCTGCAACGCTCCGGTGAACATCCTCACGAGCGTCGTGCCGTCGCTGGCTCTCGTCGTGGGCACGTGCGACTCGATTCACTTCATCGAGGACATGCGGCGCACCCGTCGCCGCGGCGTCGACGCAATCGCCGCGTCGGCCGGGTCGATGCGACGGATCGGCGCGGCCTGCGGCCTCACGAGCCTCGTGACGGCGATCGGCTTCGCGTCACTCGCCGCCGCCCGCATCGAAGCGGTGCGGACGTTCGGCATCGCGGCCGCCGCCGGGGCGGTCGCCAGCTTTCTCGCCGTCACGCTCCTCACGCCGCTGCTCGCTTCCACCCCGTTCTGCCGCGGCATGCACCTGGGACGCTCGTGGCGGCCGGCGGGCCGCCTGGCGGGCATCCTCACGGCCTTCTCGCTGAGGCATCCCCGGCCCATCGTGGTGGTGGGCTGCCTTGCGACGCTCCTGCTGTGCCTCGCCGGCATGCGGATCGACGCCGACAACCGTGTCGTCGACGCCCTGCCCCGGGGAGCCGAGTCATCGCGGGCGCTCGTGAACGTCGACCGCGACTTCGGCGGTGCCGCGGGCATCGACGTGCTCGTGCGCTGGCCGGAGACGGTCGAGTGGCGCGATGATGCCGTCCTCGCGGCGCTCGCCTCGGTCCACCGCGTCCTCGAAGCGGATGGCCGGCTCGCCCAGCCAATCTCCTTCGCGACGATCGGCGACGCGCTGCCGCCGCGGGCGCTGCGCCGGCTGGACCCCGGGGATTTCCGCGAGATGGTCGATCCGGCGAGCCGGACGGCCATCGTCCGGGCGCGGGTGGGCGACCTCGGGTCGCGGGCGCTCGAATCGCTCTACGGCGGGATCGAGGAAAATCTGCGCCGGCTCTCGGCCGGGCGGCCCGGCTGGGAATTCACGCTCTCGGGCATGTCGGTCGTGTCGGCCCGCAACGTACGGCAGCTCGTCCGCGACCTCGGCGCGAGCCTGCTGCTCGAGGTGGCCGTGATCGGCTCCATCCTGGCGATCGCGTTCCGCTCGCCGCTGGCCGGGCTCGTGAGCCTGATCCCCAATGTGTTTCCACTGGCGGTGATCGCCGCCCTCGTCGTGCTCGCCGGCCGCTCCCTCGACCCGGCGACCGTGATCGTGTTCAACGTCTGCCTCGGCCTGGCCGTCGACGACACGGTGCACGTGCTCGCCGCCGTGTCGCGTCACCGCCGCGACGGCGTGCCGATCGCATCGGCCGTGCGCAGGGCGATCGCGGAGACGGGCAACCCGATCGTGCTCGGCGGCCTCGTGCTGGCCGTCGGCTTCGCGGCGGTCACGGTGAGTTCCGTGCCGTCGCTGGCGGGTTTCGGCCGCCTGGCGTGCGCGGCCGTGGCCGCGGCCACCGTCGCCGAACTCGCGCTCCTGCCGGCACTCCTGGTGGCGACCGACGCGTTCGTGCAGCGGTATCAGGCCGCCTGGGGCGACGGCATCTTCGGGGCGGCTCCCCTGGCCCTGCCGGCGCTCGGCGGCAGGGAGCCGGCGCGGAACGTCGCCTGACCGGCTCCGCGCCGGTGTCCCGACGCGAGCACCGCGGCGGTGAGCCGCACGAACCTCGGAAGGTCGGCCGCGAACGCGGCCAGGGCGGGCAGCGAGAGGCGCACGAGCCCGCCGTCGGGCCGCAGCCGCCACGACGCCGCGGCGCCTCCCACCATGCAGCTGCCCCGGGCGAGGCGGCGGTTTTCCAATGCCCCGGCCCCGGTGACGTAGGCGGTGAGCCGGCCCCGCGAGAGGTGGGCGTAGTCGTGGTTCTGGTGCACGGCCGTGGCACACGCCGTCACGTCGACGACGGGCAGGCCGCGGGCGTGGGCGTCGTGCACCATCCAGTTGTCCCAAAAGCCGCGGCCGAGCGTGAACGGCGGCACGTGACGGTAGTCGTCGCGGCGAAACACGAAATAGTCCTTGCAGACCCGGGCCGCCAGCCGCCCCGCCCTCCGAGCCCGATCGAGGAGGTCGATCCGGGCGTGCAGGTCGGAGAAGTCGATCGGGGAGACGACGTCGAGGTCAATCCGCCGGCCGATCACGAGCAGGCGGCCCGCGACGGCAGCCGTCACGCGGCGCACGGCCGCCAGCCAGTCGGGCAGGAGGATGATGTCGCTGTTGACGTAGGCGATCAGGTCGGCCCGTGTGGCCGACCGGGCCCGCGCGAGGAGGTCGTCGACCCGGGGCGGTCCGTCGACGCCCGGAGCGATCGGCCCGAGCGGCACCGCCCCGTTGGCGGCGGCGACCTCGTCGAGACCCGCGACGTCCCCCCCGAGCAGGATGTCGACGTCGTGGCCCAGCGCCCGCCAACTGGCGACGGCGTTCCGCTGGATCAGCCCCGCATGCCCGGAAAACGCCTTCGGCGCGGCGACGATCGCCACCGACCCGATCCCGGAAGCCCCCATCGACCGTCTCCGAACCGCCACCCGCGCGCGGCACCCCTCCGACGCCCGGTGTCAGGGTTTCGTCTCCGTGGGGCCTGCCCCGTGAGGGATTTCACGCCGGGCCGCAGAACCGGCCCCTCCCCCGGATCACGCCGTGAGCCCGACCACGTCGGCGAGCGTCTCGACGGCCCGTACGATCTGCTCCTCGGTGTGCTCGGCCGTGAGGAAGAACCGCACGCGGGCCGCCGACTCGCGGACGGCCGGATAGAGGATCGGCCGGGCGTTGATGCCGCGTTCGAGCAGCATCTGCGACACACGGATGGCCCGCGTGGAACTGCCTAGGATGACCGGGATCACGGGCGTGTCGCCGCTCTCCCCGGTGTCGAGGTCGCAGTCGTGTGCCAGTTTCAGGAACAGCTCCGACCGCTCGCGGAGCCGCGTCACCCGCCACGGTTCCCGCTGGATCACCCTCAAGCCTTCGAGGGCGGCCGCGGCGTTGGGGGGCGAGCAGGCGGTGGAAAACACGAAGGCCGGAGTCGTGTGGCCGAGGTAGCGGACGAGACGCTCGCGGCCGGCGAGGTAGCCGCCGCCGGCCCCGAGTGCCTTGCTGATCGTGCCCATCCACAGGTCGCCCTCGGCTGGATCCACACCGAAGTATTCGCAGATGCCACGGCCACCCGGCCCCATTGTGCCGAGCGAGTGGGCCTCGTCCACATAGAGCAGCGCGTCGTGCCGCTTCTTGACCTCGATGAACTCCGGCAGGTCGGGATAGTCGCCGTCCATGCTGTAGACGCCCTCGATGGCCACGACGATGCGGCGGTAGTGCGGCCGGAGGTCGCGAAGCAGGCCGTCGAGTTGGGCGTGATCGTTGTGGCGGAAGGACCGCCGCCCGGCCTTCGAGGCGTTCGCCCCCTGCAGGATGCTGTTGTGGGCGAGTTCGTCGTAGAGGATGAGATCCCCCTCGCCGAACAGGTGGTTGAACACCGACGCGTTCGTGCCGTAGCCGCAGGGGAACACGACGGCCCGCTCGGTGCCGAGGAAGGCGGCGAGCTCCTCGTCGAGGTCGTCGAGGAGCGTGTTGTTGCCCCCCACCATGCGGCTCGCCGAGGCGCTCGTGCCGAACCGGTCGATCGCCTCCTTGGCGGCCCGCTTCACGTCGGGATGGCCGGCGAGGCCGAGATAATCGAAGCTCGTGAAGCTGACCACGTCGCGGCCGTCGATCCGGGCGACGCGGCCCGCCACCCGTTCATTGGCGAGCAGGAACGGGCTCTCGAGGCCGGCCGACTCGAGCGCCGCGAACCGACCCTCGAGCGCCGCACATTCGGGAAAGGGATCGCTTTCCGCGGCGGCGGGCCGCGGCCGCACGGCGGCGACAGGCGCGGGGGCGGGCGCCACTGCGGAATCGTCCTCCTCGCCGACCGTTCTGTCGGCGTCGTCGAACATGTGGTCGGCCACGCACGCGATCAGGTCGCCACAGGTGCGGATATGGGCCAGCCATTCGTCGCGAAACCGCATCTGGTAGCGGCCCTCGATCCGGTTCACGGCGTCGAGAAACCCGACCGGGTCGATCTCCGCCGCGGCGAGCGTCATTCCCGGCGTGGGTGCCGGGCCGACGCCCGGTCGCACCCGCGCGAGTTCGTCGAGCACGATCCGCGCGATCGACGACCGCGAGTGGGCCAGGGGCTGGCTGCGAACCGGGGCGGCTGGAAATCCGCTGGACAGCGTGCGAGCCACGATCACTCCCTTTCTTCGTGGGCGCCGCGTGAAACCGCGCCCGGCACTCGAGGTGAACTGGCCCGCTCTGCCGCGGGCCCCGATCGCCGCAATGTACGGCAAGCGGCCGGAGTCAACTAGTGTCGGCAGCCGCGTCGAGCGAGCCGGTTCCGCTCGGCCCGCGCGTTCCCCGGCCGGGCCGCGCGGTTTGAAAAAATCTGCGACCTGCGCCGGCCGCACGGGCGGCAGCGGTCGCAGCGGTCGCGGTCACCCTGCCAGCAGCTTGCGGAGCACGAACGGGAGGATGCCGCCGGCCTTGAACTGGTCGAGCTCGACCGGCGTGTCGATCCGCACGAGGCAGGGAATCTCCTGCACGGCGCCGTCGGGCCGCGCGGCCTTCACCACCACCGTCGTCCGCGGCGCGAGCGCGTCGAACGGGATGTCGAACACCTCCTCGCCCGTGAGCCCGAGCTGCTGCCAGGGCTCGGGCAGCACGAGCGGGAGCACGCCCATGCCGACGAGGTTCGAGCGGTGGATCCGCTCGAAGCTCGTGGCGAGCACGGCCCGCACGCCGAGGAGCATCGTGCCCTTCGCGGCCCAGTCGCGGGAGCTGCCGGTGCCGTACTCGGCGCCGGCGAGCACGACCAGCGGCGTGCCGGCCGCCTTGTACTTCACCGCCGCGTCGAACACCGGCATCACCTCCGTGCCCGGCAGGAGCCGCGTCACGCCCCCTTCCGTGCCCGGCACGAGCAGGTTGCGGATGCGGATGTTGGCGAACGTGCCCCTCGTCATCACGCGATCGTTGCCGCGGCGGGCGCCGTAGCTGTTGAAGTCGGCCGGGGGCACTCCATGCTCGATCAGATAGGTGCCGGCGGGGCTCGTCTTGGCGATGCTGCCGGCCGGCGAGATGTGGTCGGTGGTCACGCTGTCGCCGAGCGCGAGCAGCACCCGCGCTCCGCGCACG
>RGVT01000380.1 GCA_010027105.1 Planctomycetia bacterium | reverse complement strand
GCGGCCGCGGACGAGATCGCGGCAGTCGACGGGCTCGATCGAGCGGCCGGGGAAGCAGCCCGCGAGCGTGGCGAGGGCGGCCTCGTCGGTGCAGGCTCCGAACACGGGCACCGCCACGAAGCCGTTGCCCACGTAGAAGTTGAGGTGGCTCGCCGGCAGCTGCGTGCCCTCGAACGCGAACCGCGGCGGAATGTCGATCGGCAGCACCTCGAGCCGCCGCCCTGAAGCGTCGACGAGCGTGCCGAGGACCGCGAGAGTGGCCTCGAGCGAGGCATGATTGGGATCGAGGGGGTCGGGCTGCCGGGCGGCCACGACGCAGCCGGGGGCCACGAACCGGGCGAGCTGGTCGATGTGGCCGTCGGTGTCGTCGCCGGCGAGTTCCCCGCCGACCCAGAGGACGCGGTCGACCCCCAGGCGGGCGCACAAAATCTCCTCGAGCCGCGGGCGCGATACGCCCGGATTGCGCGCCGGGTCTTCGAGGCACCGGTGGTTCACGAGCAGCGTCCCTTCGCCGTCGGTCTCGAGGCCGCCCCCCTCGAGCACGAGACCGCCGTCGACGACGTCGATTCCCAGCCGGCCGGCGAGGGCCCGGCCGAGCGCCGCATCCCGGTCCCACGGCGGATATTTTCCACCCCAGGCGTTCCACCCCCAGCAGACCGCAGCGGGCCGTGCGCCGTGCGAACGGTCGCGCGGCACGACGAACACGGGACCGGTGTCGCGCAGCCACGCGTCGTTCGTGGGCAGATCGACGAACCCGACGTTCGCGACGCCGTCGAGCCGCCCGCGGGCCTCGGCGAGCACGGGCCCGGCGGCGACGATCGTCACCGGCTCGTACCGGGCGAGGAGCCGGGCGACGGTTTCGAAGACCGGCGGGATCGCGGCGAAGTCGCCGAGCCACGTGGCCCGGCGGTGCGGCCAGGCGAGCCACGTGGCCGCGTGCGGCTCCCACTCGGCCGGCAGGCGGTAGGCCGATGCTGCGGTCGCCATCACGCACCGCCCCAGCGCGAGAGCAGCCCGCCGAAGGCGTCGATCCGCCGGTCGCGGAAGAACGGCCAGCGGGTCCGCGACCATTCGATCCGCGCGAGGTCGCACTCCACGACGATCGTTTCGGGCGTGTCGTGCCCGGCCTTCACGAGCCGCTGGCCGTTCGGGGCGTAGACGACGCTCGCGCCCCAGAAACGCAGCGCACCCTCGCGGCCCGTGCGGTTCACCGCCACCACGAACACGCCGTTGGCGATGGCGTGGCTGCGGAGCATCGTGTCCCACGACTCGTACTGCTCGTGGTGCAGTTTCTCCTCGCCGTCGAGCCAGCCGATCGCCGTGGGGTAGAAGAGCACCTCGGCGCCGGCCATCGCGGTCAGCCGGGCCGCCTCGGGATACCACTGGTCCCAGCAGACGAGCGGGCCGACCTGGAGCCGGCTCGTGGGCACGCTCATGAACCCCGTGTCGCCGGGCGCGAAGTAGAACTTCTCGTAGTAGTGGGGGTCGTCGGGGATGTGCATCTTGCGATACACGCCCGCCGTCGAGCCGTCGCGATCGAAGATCACGGCCGTGTTGTGGAAGAGGCCGGCCGAGCGCCGCTCGAAGACGCTCCCCACGAGCACCACGCCGTGCTTTCTGGCCGCCGCGGCGAGAAGCTCCGTGAGCGGCCCGGGGACCGCCTCGGCCTCCTGAAACCTGTCGTGATCCTCCGCCTGGCAGGGATACTCGCCCGCGAAGAGTTCCTGCAGGCACACGACCTCCGCCCCGCCGGCGGCCGCTTCGGCGATGCCGGCCAGGGCCTGGGCGACGTTGTGCTCGCGCGACGGCGTGCAGGCCGACTGCACGAGGCCGATCCGCACGACGCGGCTCATCGCTCGGACGCTTCGAGCTTCGCGGCCGGCACGGGGAACTGCTCGGCGAGGTCGGCCACCTCGCCCTTCGTCGCGGCCACGAGCTTCTCGTCGGCCGGGCTCTTGAGCACGCGCAGGATCCAGGCCGCGATCTGCTTCATCTGGTCCGCCCCCATGCCCCGCGTCGTGAGCGCGGGCGTGCCGAGGCGGATCCCGGAGGGATCCATCGGCTTCCGCTCGTCGAACGGGATCATGTTCTTGTTGCAGGTGATGCCGCAGCGGTCGAGC
>RGVT01000379.1 GCA_010027105.1 Planctomycetia bacterium | reverse complement strand
ATGCACACGCTCTTCGTCCGCGAGCACAACCGCCTCGCGGCGCAGGCGGCGGCGAGGAACCCGACGTGGACCGACGAGCAGCTCTACCAGTTTGCCCGGCGCGCCGTGATCGCCGAACTGCAGAAGATCACCTACACGGAGTTCCTCCCGGCGCTCCTGGGCGGCGGCACGCCCGCCACGGCCGCGCTTCTCAAATACGGCGGCTACAAAGCCGACGTCAATCCGGGCATCGCGACGGAGTTTTCCACGGCCGCCTTCCGCGTCGGCCACAGCATGCTCGGCGACGACATCCAGTTTCTGGCCGACGACGGCACGCCGGTCCGCGACCCGCTCGCCCTCCGCGACGCGTTCTTCAACTCGACGGTCGTCTCGCAGACCGGCATCGATCCGATCCTCAAGTATCTCGCGAGCGACCGGGCCCAGGAGATCGACACGAAGGTGGTCGACGACGTCCGCAACTTCCTCTTCGGCGCGCCCGGCCAGGGCGGCTTCGACCTGGCCGCGCTCAACATCCAGCGCGGCCGCGACCACGGCCTGGCCGACTACAACGCCGTCCGGGCGGCCTACGGCCTCAAAAAAGCGACGAGCTTCGCCGACATCGCCCCCGACACGGCGACGCAGTCCGTCCTCGCGGCCACGTACGGCAGCGTCGACAAGGTCGACCTGTGGGTCGGCGGCCTCGCCGAGAGGCACCTGCCGGGCTCGAGCCTCGGCGAGACGTTCACGCGGATCCTCGTCGACCAGTTCACGCGGCTCCGCGACGGCGACCGCTTCTGGTACCAAAACAAGGGCGTGCTGCCCGGCGACGCCTTCCAGCTCGTGCAGGCCACGTCGCTCGCCGACGTGATCCGGCGCAACACGGCCGTCGCGAACCTCCAGCCCGACGTGTTCTTCTTCCGGACGTCGATCGGGGGCAGCGTGTTCGCCGATCTCAACCGCGACGGCATCCGCCAGCAGCCCGAGGCCGGCGTCGCGGGCGTCACCGTCACGCTCGTGAATGCGGCCGGAGTCGCGCTCGGCACGACGACCACCGACGCCCGCGGGGCGTACGTGTTCAAGGACGTCGATCTCGGCACGTTCAAGGTCGTGGTGAGCAGGCCCGACGGGTCGGCGGGGCCGACGAGCCGCGCGATCGTGATCTCCCGCGGCGGCGAAGTCCGCGCCGTCGACGTCGCGGTGGCCCCGAAGCCGGCGCCGCTTCCCGGCCGACCGACCACGCCGCCTCCTCCGCCGGCCAGGCCCGCGGGCCCTCCGCCGACGCCGCAGAGCCTGGCGTTCGCCGCGCTGGCCGGCGGCGACCTGGGATCACCGCGCCGCAGGTGACGAGCCCGCCGCAGGGTGGTCGTCGCCGCTCGCCGCCGGCATACTGCCGGCCCGAGGGCGCGCGTCTCATGGAATTCCACGGTTTCACGCAGGGCCTGCTGATCATCGCCGGCTCCATCGCAGCGGCGCTCCTCCTCGTGGAGTGCGTGCGCCGGCTGTTTTCCAAGGAGATGCTCCAGGAGGCCCACGACGTCACCGGCAACCTGCTGGCCGTCGTGGGCACGCTCTACGCCGTGCTCCTCGGCCTGATCGTGGTCGACGCGCTCGTCCGCTTCGAGCACGCCATCGACGTCGTCCAGGAAGAATCGAACTCGCTGGCCGACATCTTCCTCCTGGCCCAACGGCTTCCCGACACGTTTCGCGACCGCCTGCAGACGACGTGCAGGGACTACGCGCGGGAGGTGGTCGACGACGAATGGCCGCTGATGGCGACGGGCCACGTGAGCATGGCGGCCCGCAAGACCGCCTTCCAGCTCACCGGCTGCCTCGCCGACTTCGAGCCCGCGACGGAGTCGGAAAAGGTGGTCTACCCATTGCTCCTCGAGCAGATCCGCGAGTTGTGGGATTGCCGCCGCGAGCGGGTGTGTACGGCGGAGTACGGAATTCCCGCGGTCGAGTGGGTCGTGCTCGTCTCGGGGGCAGTGGTCACGATGCTGTTCGCCGGCCTGTTCCGCACCGAGAGCGTGAACCTGCAGCGGCTCGTGACGGGCCTGGCGGCCCTGCTGATCGGGCTCAACCTGTACCTCGTGTCGCTCTTCGGCTACCCCTTCTCGGGCGAGCTCACGGTCTCGAGCCGGCCGTTCGAGG
>RGVT01000378.1 GCA_010027105.1 Planctomycetia bacterium | reverse complement strand
CATCGCCTCGATGAACCGGTCGAGCTCGGCGAGCGGCTCGCTCTCCGTCGGCTCCACCATCAGCGTGCCGGGCACGGGGAAGCTCAAGGTCGGGGCGTGGAAGCCGTAGTCGACGAGCCGCTTGGCCACGTCCTCGGCCGTCACGCCGCAGGAATCCTTGAGCGGTCGCAGGTCGAGGATGCACTCGTGGGCCACGCGGCCCCCCGCCCCGGCATAGAGCGTGGGGAAGTGGTCGCGGAGTCTCGTGCTCACGTAGTTGGCCGAGAGGATCGCCGTCTCGGTCGCCCGCCGCAAACCCTCTCCCCCCATCATCCGGCAATACATCCAGCTGATCGGCAGCACCGCCGCGTTGCCGAGCGGCGCGGCGGAGACGGCGCCCACGGGGCTCGGCGGCAGGCCTCCCGCATGATGTCCCGGAAGGAATGGAACCAGATCCTCGACCACGCACACCGGCCCCACGCCCGGGCCGCCGCCGCCGTGCGGAATGCAGAACGTCTTGTGGAGATTCAGGTGGCTCACGTCGCCGCCGAAGGCTCCGGGCGCCGCCACGCCGACGAGCGCGTTCATGTTGGCTCCGTCGACGTACACGCGGCCGCCGTGGCGGTGCACGATCTCGCAGAGCCGCTTGATCTCCGCCTCGAACACGCCGTGCGTGCTCGGATACGTGATCATCACGGCCGCCAGCCGGTCGGCATGCTCGCGGCATCGTGCTTCGAGTTCGGAAAGATCGACGTTGCCCTGCGCGTCGCAGCCGGTCACCACCACCTGCATCCCCGCCATCCGGGCGCTGGCGGGATTCGTGCCGTGGGCCGACGACGGGATCAGACAGATGTCACGCTGCCCCTGCCCGCGGGCCTCCTGCCAGGCCTTGATCACGAGCAGGCCGGCATATTCCCCCTGGCTGCCGGCATTCGGCTGCAGGCTGATCCCGGCGTAGCCAGTGGCCTCCGAGAGCCACCCGCGGAGCTGCCGCTCGAGCATGGAGTAGCCCTCGCGCTGGTCGGCAGGTGCGAACGGATGGATGTTCGCAAACTCGGGCCACGTGATCGGGATCATCTCGCTCGTGGCGTTGAGCTTCATCGTGCAGCTGCCGAGCGGGATCATGCTGCGATCCAGGGCCAGATCACGGTCGGCAAGCGCGCGGATGTAGCGGAGCATCGCCGTCTCGGAGTGGTGCGTATTGAAGACGGGGTGCGTGAGAAACTCGCTCGTGCGGCGGAGCGCCGCGGGAATCAGCGGCTCGCGGCCGTTTTCGTACGGCAAAAAATCCGGCACGGCCCGCCCCGGGGATGAAAACACCTCCCAGAGCCTGACGATGTCGGCGCGGGTGGTCGTTTCGTCGAGCGAAACGCCGAGCGTGTGGGCGTCGATCAGCCGCAGGTTCATGCCCTGCTCGCGGGCCCGGGCCGCGAGATCGGCGGCCCGGTCGCCCGCGTCGATCGCGAGCGTGTCGAACGCCCGGGCGTGCTCGAGCCGCACGCCGAGCGTGCGCAGCCCGTCGGCCAGGATCGCCGTGAACGCCGCCACCCGCTCCGCGATCCGCATGAGCCCCGCCGGACCGTGATAGACGGCATACATGCTCGCCACGACTGCCGGCAGCACCTGCGCCGTGCAGATGTTGCTCGTCGCCTTCTCGCGGCGGATGTGCTGCTCGCGGGTCTGCAGCGTGAGGCGCAGCGCCGGCTTGCCCTGGCTGTCGATCGTCACTCCGATCAGTCGGCCGGGCATCGTGCGCTTGTACGCATCCTTCGTGGAGAAGAACGCTGCGTGCGGGCCGCCGTAGCCGAGCGGCACCCCGAAGCGCTGGGAGTTGCCCACCGCGATGTCCGCCCCGAGCTCCCCCGGAGAGGTGAGCATCGTGAGCGCCAGCAGGTCACAGGCCATCGTGACGAGGGCGCCGCCCTCCTGCGCGCGGGCGATCGCCGTCCGCGGATCGACGATCGTGCCGAGGGTACCCGGGTACTGCAGGAGCACGCCGAACACGGGGGTCGCGGCGTGGTCGTGCGTCGCGGGATCCCCCACGAGGACGTCGACTCCGAGGGGCTTCGCGCGGGTGCGCACCACGTCGAGCGTCTGCGGGTGGACGTCGGGCGCCACCAGGAACGCCTTGCTCCGCTCCGCGGCGGGCGCGAGGTTCAGGCTC
>RGVT01000377.1 GCA_010027105.1 Planctomycetia bacterium | reverse complement strand
TTCGGCCCGCCGACGCGGGCGAGCGCCTCGCGGGCCTCCACCTCGATCGCCGTCGCCCCGGCCCCCGCAAGCCACTCCGGCCACGGCTGCCGCACCGCCCCGGCCCGCTCGAGGCTCTCGAGCACCGCCGCACTCGCCGCCACCCCGCCGTGGCAGTGCACCTCGAGCCGCTCCGCCGAGAGCCGCACCACGACGACCTCCTCCCCACGTCCGGCATCGCCCCAGCGCCCAAACACGACCGCCCCGTCCACACGCCCGGCCAGCGGCGCAATCCCGCGCGGAAAGAACAGCCTCTCCAGGGCCGCGAGCGCGCCGCTGCCCGCCGCGCCCACGACGGCCAGCGCGCCGCGGCCGGGCGGCGTGAGCAGGGCTACCCGAACAGTGGCTGGATGCATAAGAAGTGGTTCACGCTGAAGCCTGTCTCACAAAAGGAACAACCATGGCCGACTGGATCGAGGAAGGTTCACAGGCGCCCGACTTCACGCTGCCCACGCACGACGGCACGAGGCTCAAACTTTCGAGCCTGCGGGGCACGCCCGTCGTGCTCTATTTCTACCCCAAGGACGACACTCCCGGCTGCACCCGCGAGGCCTGCGGCTTCCGCGACGCGAAAGCCAAGCTCACAAAGCTCGGGGCCGTGGTGCTCGGCGTCAGCCCCGATTCGCCGAAGAGCCACGCGACGTTCCGGGCGAAATACAAACTGCCGTTCACGCTCCTGGCCGACGAGAAGCATGCCGTGGCCGAGAGGTACGGCGCCTGGCGGGAGAAGAACATGTATGGCAAAAAGTCGCTGGGGATCGCCCGCAGCACGTTCGTGATCGACGCGGCCGGGAAGGTCGCCAGGGTCTTCAAGGCCGTGAAGGTGGACGGCCACGACGAGCAGGTGCTCGAGGCGCTACGATCGCTATGACCCGCACCGCGCAGCGGCGCAAATCGGGCGCATACTTGACACGATGCAGCCCCTCCTCGGAAAACTGGCCGCCGTCGCGGTGCTCGTGGGCGGCTTCGCGGCCACCGGCGACCTCCGCCGCCTGACCGACCGCGGCTGGCGGCTGCTCAACGCCACCACGGTGCCCGCCGGCCACGAGCCGGCCGCGGCCGCTCAGCCGGCTCAGCCCCCGCACCTGCCGGCAGCCTCCGCTCGGCCGGCTCAGCCCCCGCACCTGCCGGCAGTCTCCGCTCGGCCGCCGGCAGGCTCGCCCGGGTTCGTCGACCTCCCCCGGCTCCGACCGGGGGCCAGGCTGGTGGTCTGGGCCGGCAGCCCGCCGGCGCCCGTCGCGTTCGACCTCGTCGATCCGGCCGCGGGCGAGGTGCTCGAGGCGGGCGCGGGCGCCTCGAGCGGCGGCCCCCGGCGGCTCCGGCTCGAGGGAGACGCGGTCGCGCCTGGCAGGGTGTCCGTCGGCGCGACGCTCCGGCTCGTGCCGCTCGGCATCGCCCACGGCGGCGGGCCCGCGGCCGCCGAAACCCTCGGCCCCGTGCGGGGCCTCGAGATCCCGTAGGACAGGCTTCAGCCTGTCGTGCCCCCGGAGCACAGGCTTCAGCCTGTCATATCCCGTAGGACAGGCTTCAGCCTGTCATATCCCGTAGCACAGGCTTAAGCCTGTCATACGGATAAAGCGTGACAGGCTTAAGCCTGTCATACGGATAAAGCGTGACAGGCTTAAGCCTGTCCTACGGTTCCTCGGTGGTTTCGGCGGCTTCGCGCTCGGCCGACCAGCCGACCCGCTTCTTCGAGAGGCCGATCTTGCGGTCGTCGGTGTCGACCCGCAGGATCTTGACCTCGATCGGGTCGCCCACCTTCACCACGTCCTCGGCGTTCTCGATCTTGTCCTCCGAGAGCTCCGAGATGTGGAGCAGCCCCTCGAGGCCGTCCTCGAGGCCCACGAACACGCCGAAGTTCGTGATCTTCGTGATCGTGCCCTTGACCACGTCGCCGGCCTTGTAGCGCGAGGGGATGTCGCCCGTCCAGGGGTCGTCGGCCATCTGCTTGAGGCCGAGGGCGATCCGGCGCCGCTGCTGGTCGACCGAGAGCACCTTGCACTCGACCTCCTGCCCCTTCTCCACCATCTCGCTGGGGTGCGTCACCTTCCGCGTCCACGACATGTCGGTGACGTGGAGCAGGCCGTCGATGCCGTCGTCGATCTCGATGAAGGCGCCGTA
>RGVT01000376.1 GCA_010027105.1 Planctomycetia bacterium | reverse complement strand
TGCGGAGAGAATTAAGGAGGATGAGGAATGAAAAAGAAAAAGAAACTCAAGCTTGTCACCTATCGGATCACCTTGGATTACACGGCGGCGGAGGGCGGTTATCATCCTTCAAAGTGGATGGAGCCGGAGCAACTCATAACCATGGACGACAACGAAACAATCTCTTGGGTTTCGGCTGACGAAATCCCAACGCCCGATGAGCATAGGGAGAGATTGGAAGAACAACTGGAGGGAAGACCATGACCCCTGAATCCCTCTCCCTCCTCGACACCATCACCAGAGCAATGATCCCGATATTCTCCTGCCTTCTCCTTGCCGGAGCTTGGCTTGCGATGCGGGAGGAATAGGAACTAAACTAATAAGAAAGGAACCCAATCAAATGAACACAATGAACCCAATAGACATCAAACCCACGCTTCATTCATGCGACCCAGCCAAGATCATTGAGTTTTCCTTCTTAGAGAAAAGCATGAGTAGGTATTGCCTCTTTCGGGCGGTTGTCGTGCTGACAAAAAAGATGGACGGTCACGCCCTTAAGCTGACGCAAAACGGAGAGGAATATCACAAGCATTTCGACAGGTATTTTGAGATATCCAGCCGAGCCTATGATATCGCCAGAAAACTTGCCAAGGAATGCGAGGAATTAAGAAGGGGAGCGAAGCGACTATGAATAAAAGCGAACACGAACTGATTGCGGAGAGGTTCTGGAATAGCTTGGATGGCGGAGTAAAACGGAACGACAGAGAAAGGGGGTCAGGCCAGTCCTCCTTTGCCTTTGTCGGCCTCATGCTACTGGATAAACCCTTGGTCGGAACATACGACTACATGGGTAGAGCCTACTTCTGGAGCATGAAATATAAGCACGAACTCAGGGACGCAACCCCATCCAAGAGGCGGAGAGTCCATCGGATGATGCTGGATGCTGGCTTGCCAGTTTCCGGCGATTCAGAACAACACGATAAAATCATGGAGAAAGTTTTTGGAGGAGGATCAAAGTGAATAATGCTTTCCAAATCTCAACCACCTACCGCCTCGACCAACTGGAAAAGAAAACAAGAAGCTTGGAGGAGAGCCTATCCCTTTTGGGACAGAAGCAACTAAGCTTGGAGAAGGTCAGCGATCACTTGGTCAAATCCAAGAACATCAAGATAGACATAGTGGAGAGGCCTGTATTGGAGGTGAGTAAAGACTTACTCAAGGCAAGCAAGAGCCGGAAGAAAGAGATCGTGGCGGAGAGATGGGCGGTGTGGGAGAAGCTGGATCGAGCCGGAGTCCGCCCCACCGAGATAGCCAAGGCCTTCAAATGCGATCATGGCTCCGTTCTGTTTGCCAAAAGGCAGGGATTCAAATCCGGCTGGACGACCAAGGCGGAGAGGCGAGGATTGGAGGCATGAAACGGAGAGGCTGGCTGATAGTTGGCGGGTTGGCTCTTCTGTGGCTCTCCCCCTTCTTCATTTTTCTAGGCAAAGGGGCTTGGAAGGCTCACCTGAAAGCCGACTATGACAAGAGAGGACAGGCTTGGGCTAAGAGGATGAAGGAGAATATCAAATATGATGCGGTGACTGATGAGGACAGAAGGAAATGGAAGGAGCAGGCGGAGAGGGAAAGGATTGAGGCGGAGAAGATGAGAGTCCAAGCAGAACTGGAGAAGAACAGGCAGAGAGAAATGGAGAGGAAGCGAATAGCCTCCCTAGCCAGTTCCGGCTATTGGAGGACGCAAGCTGATGAGGAAGATGAGTATGGCAATCCCATCCAATATAGAACAAGGGTGATCTATGTGGAGAAGGAGACTCCCTATTATCAGAGGAGACAGGAACAGCCTGACCTTACAGGGGTTTACTGGAAGAGGGACTACGGGAACTACCAGTTTATCTTGGGGCCGATGTAGCGTTCAGGCTACACGCCTAGCTTAAACTTCCTAGCCGCCGAGATGTTATCCACCGCATTCGGATAAGGCCTTCCCGCCACCTTCGCCCTGCTCTTGGCCCATTGCTTTGCCCTGTCCGATAGCGGAGAGGATTCCTTCTTCGGGTTTGGTTTGTCCCAGATTGGTTTGTTTCTCATTACCACTAGCCCGTAATCCCAAGTGCCTGTCAGTCAATCCTTGCTAAAAGGCAGTCGCTTATGTCCTCAACCAGAATCTCATAGCCCAAAGCGGAGA
>RGVT01000375.1 GCA_010027105.1 Planctomycetia bacterium | reverse complement strand
GTTTATTCTGTGCGGTGCCATCGGCACCTACTGCGTGCTGCGGTGTGCGGCGCTCATGCCTCGCGTCATAGCGGAGGCGCACGCGGTCGTGCGAATGGCGGTCGAGAGGCGGCGAGAGATGGAACAACTTGAGGAGGCCGCCCAGTGAGCAACGCCACCTACACGCAGCTGCCCGGCACGCTCGACGTCGTCGTCGCCCACGGTGACGGCCTGGCGATCACTGGCTCGCTGGGGTTCTCGACAGCCGGCGACACGCTCACAGCGGTCGTCTACGAGGACACTCCGTCCGGCTACGCGGCGGCGATCGCGGCCAACCCGGCCCCGGCCGCGACCTGGTCGATTGCACGCGTAGACAACGCCATCGGCGCGATCACGCTGTCGCTGGCCGCCAACACCGTCCGCGGGCTGTCGCTCACCAAAAGCTACCGCTGGTTCCTGCGGTCCTCGGCCCTGGACCGCGCGGTGACGTCCGGCACGTTCGTGGTGAGGGCTCCGTGAGCGACATCCGCGTCAGCGTCACCGGCGCGGCACCATTCGCCGTGAGCATCACGGGGGCGACCGGGATCGCGCCGACCATCACCAACGGCCAGACGTTCGCTGTGCAGTTGGCCGGCGTCGGCC
This sequence comes from Planctomycetia bacterium, assembly GCA_010027105.1. GTDB lineage: Bacteria > Planctomycetota > Planctomycetia > Pirellulales > UBA1268 > RGVT01. The sequence goes on along the minus strand of RGVT01000375.1, from coordinate 1,540 downwards.
CCACCGGACCGCAGGGCGCGGTCGGCCCGCAGGGCAGCGTCGGCGCCACGGGTGCAACTGGCGCGGCCTCCACGGTGCCCGGCCCGTCAGGGCCGACTGGGGCCTCGGGGCAGAGCATTGTCGGTCCAACCGGCCCGACCGGCCAGCGCGGTGATGTCGGCGCCTCGGGGAGCGTTGGCGCGACAGGCCCGGCAGGCCAGAGCGTTGTCGGCCCGACAGGCTCGCGCGGGCCGGAAGGCGCGGTTGGAGCGACCGGACCTACCGGAGCTCGAGGCAGCGACGGTGCTGCCGGCCAGTCGATCACCGGGCCAACGGGGGCATCGATCACTGGGCCGACTGGGGCATCGGTTGTCGGCGCGACAGGCCCGACTGGGGCCGGCGGCGCGGCTGGCAGCACTGGCGCCACCGGGCCGACGGGCGCCGCGGGATCGTCCGGCGGGGTTGGTGCCACCGGGCCGACTGGCGCGAGCGGTGCGGCAGGTGTCGCTGGTGCGACAGGGCCGACGGGCGCGAGCGGTGGCAGCGGGTCGCCTGGAGCTCAAGGCAGTACAGGGCCGACAGGCGCGGCTGGAATCAACGGCAGCGCCGGCGCCACCGGGCCGACGGGTGCCTCTGGGCAGAGCATCACCGGCCCTACGGGGGCGAGCGTCACCGGGCCGACGGGCGCCACGGGGACGGTGCGGCTGGCGCTCATGTACGCGAACGTGGGCTGATGCTATTTGCCGACCGGGCGGGCCGTGGCAGAACATCGTAGGAGCCTCACATGCCGTACTACAGCATCCCGGCCACGCTCACCGGCAACGCCACGCAGCTGCAGGGGCGTGCCGTCTCCAGCAGCGAGCCAGTCGCCAACCAGGTCCTGGCCTGGAGCGGCTCGGCGTGGGCACCTGCCACCGGCGTGACAGGCCCGACCGGGGCCGACGGATCCCAGTTCTTCGGCGGCAGCGGTGCACCGTCAAACGCGTTCGGCAACGCGCGCGACTTCTGGCTCGACACCACCAACGGACGACTCTACGGCCCCAAGGCGAACGGCTCGTGGGGCTCGCCGCTGCAGCTGCAGTCGGGGGCCGCCGGCCCCACTGGCGCCGCTGGAGCGACCGGCGCGGCCGGGCAGTCGATCACCGGGCCGTCGGGCGCCGCGGGCAGCACCGGGCCTACCGGGGCTACCGGCGCGGCCCTGCTGACGGTCAATGGTGTGCCCAACGGCAACGTGGGCCGCGATGGCGACCTGGCCTACGACGTCGCCGCACGGACGATCTACGGCCCCAAGGCTGGCGGCTCGTGGCCTGCCGGCACGTCGATCGTCGGGCCGACCGGCCCGACCGGCGGCATCACGATCAACGACGTGATCGCGGCCGTCGGCAGCAACGCCACGCTGCGGGCGGCTATCAAGTCGGCCTCAAGCTCGTGAGGACAGCATGATCGAGCACCTGCACCAGGTCGCCGTGCACGCGTACTACGCCGGCGAGCTCGGCGCCGGCAGGCGGGCGTGCGAGCGAATGCTGGCGATGAAGCTGTCGCCGGAGCGTGAGCGGCTCGT
>RGVT01000374.1 GCA_010027105.1 Planctomycetia bacterium | reverse complement strand
AAAATAAAAGAAAAAATGGTAAAACATGTTTGTGGAATCGACCTTGGAACAACATATAGCTGTGTGGGAGTTTTTGAAAATAATCGAGTAGAAATTATTAGTAATGACCAAGGAAATAGGACGACACCGAGCTGGGTTTCGTTTGGACAAGAAAGATTAATCGGAGAAGCTGCCAAAAATCAAGTCACGTTGAATCCAGAGAATACGGTTTTTGATGCAAAACGATTTATTGGACGAAATTTTGACGACCCCAATGTACAAAAAGATAGAAAACATCTAACAAGTAATGTGGTGGATGTCAATGGGAAACCTCATTTTGAAGTTACATTTATGAACGAAAAGAAAGTATTTTCTCCAGAAGAAATTTCAGCCATGATTTTGGGAAAAATGAAATCGATTGCGGAAAGTTATGTGGGAGAACCGATTACAGATTGCGTGATTACCGTTCCCGCCTATTTTAATGATGCGTGTCGTCAAGCGACAAAAGATGCGGGGGTGATTGCTGGATTAAATGTGCTACGTATCATCAATGAACCGACTGCGGCTGCAATCGCCTATGGTTTGGATAAATTAAAAGATGGAAAAGAAAGAAATATTCTTATCTTTGATTGTGGAGGAGGAACGCATGATGTTTCCTTGCTTAATTTATGTGATGGTATTTTTGAAGTAAAGGCAACTTCTGGAGATACACATTTAGGGGGAGAAGATTTGGACCATCTCCTGGTAGACTATTGTGTAAATGAATTCAAAAAGAAACATAAAACGGATATCAGTGGAGAAAAAAGAGCGAAACGAAGATTACAAACGGCATGCGAACGCGCAAAACGCACATTGAGCTCTGCAACCACGGCACATATTGAGATTGATAGTCTATTTCAAGGGATTGATTTTTCTCTTACGATCACCCGGGCAAAATTTGAAGACCTTGGCAATTCTTTTTTCCAAAGAACCTTGGCACCCGTGAAAAAAGTGTTGGAAGATTCCAAATTATCAAAATCGGAAATTGATGATATTGTATTGGTAGGTGGCACGACAAGGATACCAAAAATCCAATCTTTGTTGAAAGATTTTTTTGGAAAAGACCCCCATACGGGTATTAATCAAGATGAATGTGTTGCTTATGGAGCAACGGTTCAAGCGGCTGTTCTTGCTGGAATTGAGTCCGAACAAACATCTAATATTTTATTATTGGATTGTACTCCACTTTCTTTGGGAATTGAAACGGCGGGAGATATTATGACCGTCTTGATTCCACGAGGGACAACGATCCCATCGAAAAAGACACAAACATTTTCCACTTATTCGGATAATCAACCCTCGGCGACGATCAAGATTTTAGAAGGAGAACGTTATAAAAGTAAAGATAATAATGTATTGGGTTCTTTTCAACTCGATAATATTCCTCCTATGCCAAGAGGCATACCAAAAATTCATGTCACTTATGATATTTCAGCCGATGGGATCCTAAATGTAAGTGCGGAGGTGGAAAATGCGGAAGGAGTTAAGAAATCTCTTACCATTTCCAATGACTCCAATCGTTTAACAAAAGAACAGATCGATAAAATGGTAAAAGAAGCAGAACAATTTAAAGAGATGGATGAAAAATTGAAAGAAGTAGTAGATGCTAAAAATCAATATGAATCTGTCTTGTATCAAAACAAAGGACAATTGGATGGCAAAGAAGGTTCAGGAGAATTGCTAACGCTTATTCAAAAGGAATTGGATTGGTTAGAGTCCAATCAAAACCAATTGACCAAAGAAGAAATACAGAAAAGACAAGATACCTTTTTAGAAACTGTATTATCTAAGACGAAAGATGCATCATCTCCCGATATTGGAAAAGATTCTTTTTCTTTTGATGATGTGCCTATGAAACCCCCCAGTAAAGAAGAAACTGTAGATGGAGTTAAAATCGAAGAAATAGATTGATTAGGAAAAAAAAAAAATTTGACAAGAATTCTTTACAAATGATGAAGAATAGAATAAATTAAAAAATAGATGATAAAAATGAAAACTATTTCAACTTATACATAATGAATAATTTATCATTGCATTTTTTTTTTATCATCATCTTGAAATAAAATACACCATCTTTTTTTTTTTTGACAAAAATCAAAAGAATAGAAAAGAAAAGAATAGAATAGAAAAGAATAGTCATTTTGTAATCTTTTGTGACAGATTACAAAATG
>RGVT01000373.1 GCA_010027105.1 Planctomycetia bacterium | reverse complement strand
GACCGCGTTGCCGCCGAGATCGAGCGTGCCGCCGGCGGCCACGAGCGTGCCCGCGGCGCTGCCGAGGGCGCCGGCGTCGCCGACGAGGAGCGTGCCGGCGGAGACGGTCGTCGCACCACCGTAGGTGTTGGCCGCGGCGAGCGTGAGCGTGCCCGCGCCCGCCTTCGTGAAGGCCACCGTGCCGGAACCGTTCTGGATCGTGCCGGCGAACGTCGAACTCGCGGCGGATGACGCGGTGAGCGTCAGGGCTCCGGCCGAGCCCGACGTGATCACGCCGCCCGCCGAGCCGGAGAGCGCTCCCACCGTGAGGTTGAAGCCGCCGAGGTCGAGCACGCCACCGTTGACGGCCAAGGCACCGGACGTGGAGCCGAGGGCGTTCGCGGCGCCCTGGGCGAGCGTGCCGGAGATGATCGTCGTGCCGCCGGAGTAGCTGCTCGTCGCCGAAGCCAACGTCTGCGTCCGGCCCGCGCTATTCATCACGAGGGCCACCTTGCCGCCAGCCGTGCCGTCGGCGATGGCGATCGCCGAGGAGTAGTTGCCGGTGAGCCCGGCGAGTGTGAGCGTCGAATTCGACGCACCATTGTTGGAGACCCGCGCCGCGTTCGCACCGGTGCTGCTCATCCAGATGCCGGCCACGCTCTGACTGAAGCCGTTGAGATCGAGGCCGCCGGTCGCACCGCCGCTGATCGACAGGCCGGCGGCCGTGGCCAGGGCGTTGTCGGCGCCGAGCCGGAGCACGTTGGCGGCGCTCTGAAAGACCGTGGTGGTCCAGACGTTGCCGGTGGACGACACGATCGTCGTCCCCCCACTGTTCAGATCGATGCTGGCCGCCGGCATGCTGACCGTGCCGGTGATGGCGATCGTGTTGGCGCGGAACGACAACGAGCCGGTGAAGCCCGAGCCCGCGGTGATGTTTCCCGCGATCGTGAGCAGCGTGCCGTTGTTGCTGATGACGTTGGAACCGGTGCCCGTGCCGCTGATCGTGATCGGCCCGGAGAAGATCGTCGAGCCGCTGTTCGCCGTGATGATGTTGCGGTTGCCGCCTGACTGCGCGAGCACGAGCGCGTTCGGGAGCGTCATGGGGCCGGTCAGGTTCAGCACGGTGTTGGGGTTCCCCGTGTTCGCCGTCTGCAGCGTGATCGTGCCGGTGCCGAGCGCCGCCGCGCTCGCCACCTGCAGCATGCCGGTGCCGGTGACGAGCGTGCCGCCCGTGTAGCCGTTGGAGCCCGAGAGCGTGAGCGTGCCGCCGCCCGACTGTGTCACCGAGCCCGAGCCGTTGATGGCATTCGAGAACGTCACGCTGTCGGAGCGGCTGAACACGAACGTGCCGTTGTTCGTGAGATCCCCAGCCGGCAGCCAGCCCGTCGTCCCGTTGTTCCCGACCTGCAGCGTGCCCTGGCTGATCGTCGTGGCCCCGGCATACGACTGCGAACCGGTGATGATGAACGTGCCGGTGCCGGTCTTCGTGAGGCCGCCCGCGCCCGAGAGCACGCCGGCGTAGGTGCTCGACCGGTTGCCGCCGCCGATCGTCACGCCACCCGTGAGGGCCGTGAGGTCGATGGTGCCCGAGCCGACGAGGCCGCCGAACGAGGCCGCGGTGAGCGTCCCGAACGAGAGCGACGCGATCCCCGCCGTATCGAACGTGCTGTTCTGCAGGGCGAGGGCGTTGTCGAGCGTGAGCGAGCCCGCCGTGATCGACGTGGTGCCCGTGAACGTGTTCGCTCCGCCGAGCGTGAGCGTGCCGGCGCCCGCCTTCGTGAAGTTGAGCGTGCCGGCAGAGTTGGCGAGCACGCCGTCGTAGCGGGTCGAGTTCGCCCCGCCCACGGTCAGCGTCGCCGTGGTGTTGGAGCTGCTCGTGATCGTGCCGGCTGACGACCCGGTGAGATCGCCGATCGTGACGCCATACCCCCTGAGGTCGACCGTGCCGCCGTTCACGGCGAGGCTGCCACCCGCAGGGCCGAGCGCGGTCGCATTTCCTATATTCAAGACGCCGTCAGCCACCGTCACGCCGCCGCTGAACAGGTTCGCACCCGAGAGCGTGGCCGTGCCGGTCGTCGACTTCGTGAGGGCGATGCCCGATCCGGCGAGCACGGCCGACACGCTGCCGGCCTGGAGGGCATAACTGGCTGCCGTGATCGTGCCCGTCTGCACCGTGCCGCCCGAGATCGTGGCCGCCTGGGCGAACGTGATC
>RGVT01000372.1 GCA_010027105.1 Planctomycetia bacterium | reverse complement strand
CCACCACCAACGATCGGCCGGGATCGTCACGGCGGCGGCGTGGGCCTTGGCGACCGTGCCGTCCTCGTCCATGAGCAGGTTCGGGGATTCCAGCGCGATCGTCGGCTGCATCGTCACGCCGCCGCCGATCGGCGTGAGCAGGCGGTTCTGCCGCCACACGGCGTTGATCGCCGTCTCCACCTCGAGCGGCACCGCATGCCGCTCGATGGCATAGGCCTTCTCGTCGAGGAGGGCTGCGGCGCCCCACTGCGCGCGGCCGTAGGCGTCGTGCTCCTGGAGGTAGGCGGCCGCCACGGCCATGTCGACGAGGTTCCGCAGCTGGGCGTAGACCGGATTGCGGGCCGCGATCTCGGGATACTTCTTCGTGAAGGCCTCGGTGAACAGCCTGCTCGCCCGGTCGGCGCGGTCGGCCGACATCCGGCGGCCGTCGGGCAGCACCGCCTCATCGGCCCCCACGAGCTTCACGCCGCGGCCCACGAGTTCGATCGCCAGATCGTCCTCGGAGACCCGCACGCACTGGTAGTCGGGCACGAAGTACCAGCGCTGCAGGGCGTTGGCGGCCACGGTTCCGGCGCTCGCCAGCTCGATCCACGTGGCCATCTTCACCGGCGGCCGCTCGAGGCCGATGCCGATCAGCTTCATGCGGTAGTCGGCCTCCACCATCACCTGGGCGAAGTGGGTGGCCGGCGGGACGCCGTCGACGCGGACCACCTGCGTGCCGAGCGCCTGCCGCATGCCCGACACGATCTCCTCGGCGCCGGACGCCCTGGGGTTGATGCGGCCGAGTTTTCGCAGGTAGGCCTGCATCGCCGCGAGCCCCTCCTGCTTCGGGTCGATCGAGCAGCCGAGGAAGCGGTCGCGGGGCTGGCCGGGCGGGAAGGCGCGAAGCGCCGCGGCCAGGTCCTCGAGGAGGAGCGTCGGGGCGCCGGTCTCGATGCCGACGACGCGGCCGGTGGCGTCGGTCATCCACGGCTCCGCCGGGCCGGCGATCACCACCTCGCCGCGTTCCGAGCCCGAACCCGGATAGATGAACACGTAGCGGAGGCGGGTCAGGCCGGCGAGCTTCTCGAACTCGTCCGGGATGCCGCGGCCCGCCGCGCCGGCCTTCGCCACCTCGGCCTCGAGCCGCGACAGCGCGACCATGCGGAGGGCCGCGGGCTTTTGCAGGTCGCCGGGGAGCGTGGCCACGGCGGCCTTCCGCCGCTCGAGCGAGAGGCCGGCATCGGGCACGGCCTGGGCCCGCAGCACGCCCTGCGCGTCGATCACGACACCCGCAGCCGTGGTGATGCCGCCGCCGCCACCGGCGGCGCCACCGCCCGCGCCGCCACCCATGCCACCGCCGCCCGCACCGCCGCCCATGCCACCGCCACCCATCTGCCCGCTGGCCGGCGCGCACAGGACCACCGCGGCGAGGATGCCGTAGCACAGTCGCAGGATGCACCGAGGCGATTTCATGCAGGGTTCCAGGAGACGGCCCATTTCCCCGTATCCAGTATCGACTGCGCAGTGGCCCGATCTCCACTTTCGCGGCAGGGCCGCCATTTTCCCCGCTAGGCGAGGGCCTTCGGGCCGCGGCGGGCGGGTTCGGGATCGCGGCGCTTCTGCCCCGGCAGCGGGGCCGCCCGGACGGTCGCCGGCCCGAGGAGGCCGGTCAGTTCGTGGAGCAGGGCGGGCGACCAGGCCACGGCCTGGCGATCGACCTCCATCAACACCCGCCGGCCGTCGGCCAGTTCGATCACCATGCGCACGGGCGTGCGGCCGGGATGCCGGGCCAGCACCTCGGCGAGCCGGGCGAGCACGTCCGGGGCGTGACGTTGCTCGGCGATCTTCACCGTGACGCTGCGCACCGGCCTCGTCCACACGTCGGCGATCGGCACCAGGTCGTTGACGATCAGGTTCGTCTCGTCGCTGCCGGCCCGCCGGTCGATCGAGCCGCTCACCACCACCACCGCGTCGGGCACGATCCATTCGCCGAGCCGGGCATGATCCTCCGGCCAGCAGATCGTGCGCACGAGGCCCTCCATGTCCTCGAGGTCGAACATCGCGTAGCGGGTGTGCGTCGACCCCGCCCGGGGCTGCTTGACGTTCGAGAGCTTCACCGCCGCCACGAGCCCGCCGACCGTCACCTCCCCCTTCGCGGGCACGGTGGCCAGCCCCGCGGTGCCGTGCGTGCACACGGCCTCGAGCACGGCGGC
>RGVT01000371.1 GCA_010027105.1 Planctomycetia bacterium | reverse complement strand
ACGCGGCGATCGCCGCGTCGTGCGTGACGAGCACCACCGTCTGCCGCCGCGCGGCGACGAGGTCGCGGAGCAGCTCGACGACGCGGGCGGAGTTGACCGAATCGAGCGCGCCGGTGGGCTCGTCGGCGAGCACGATGGCCGGCGCCGTCACCAGCGCCCGCGCGATCGCGCCCCGCTGCTGCTCGCCTCCGGAGAGCTCGTCGGGCCGATGCGCCGCGCGGTGCCCCATCCCGACCGCCTCGAGGGCCTCGCGGGCGGCCTCGTCCGACCGCCGCCGGGCCGCGCCGTCGAGCACGAGTGGCAGGGCCACGTTCTCGACGAGCGAGAGTTCCGGGAGCAGGTTGTAGCGCTGGAAGACGAATCCGATCCGCCGGCGCCGTACGACCGCCAGGGCGTCGTCGTCGAGCGAGGCGAGGTCGACCCCCTCGAGCAGGACGCGGCCGGCGGAGGGGCGGGTGATCCCGCCGAGCATGTGCAGGAGCGTGCTCTTGCCCGAGCCCTCCCCCGCCTCGATCGCGAGGTCGATGCCACGGACAGCCGGCACGCCGGCCGCCCCGGCGTCGCCCGCGGAAAACGTCTTTTCGAGTCGCTCGGCGCGGAGGATCGACATCCGGAACGCGGGCTCCCAGCGGGCTGGAGGACTCTCACCAAAGCCCCCACTGTACCCAGGCCCCGCGGGAACGTGCTGCGCGGGGGGCCCGATCGCCCGAGGCGGACCGATTTCTGCAGCGGTCGCGCAAGAAATGCCGATGGCGAAGGGGAATCGGTCCGTACCGTCGCCGCCACCGAACCGCACCCATGCACTCCGCGACACCGCAAGCCCTCCGTCTCGTCGCGACACTGCTCCTGCTGGCGTCGTGCGCGACGGCCGGCCGGAGGGCCGACGCCGAGCCATGGCCGCGCCCGGCGGACGCCCTGCGCGTGGCCGATCCCGGCACGCCGCTCGCCGTGCCGCCCGACAACGCCCCCGCCGAGCTGCCCGTGCCGCTGTCTGCCGACGGGATCCACGGGCCCAGCCCGAAGACCCTGCCCGAGTTCGTCGCGCTGGCGATGCAGAGCCACCCCAAGCTCCGCCAGGCGCTCGCAGCGGTCGAGGCGGCCCGGGGCAAGGCGGTGCAGGCCCGGCTCTATCCGAATCCGGTGATCGCCGGCTTCACGCCCCAGGCCGCCGGCGAGGACAGCCAATGGAGCGGAACGGTCGCCCAGGACCTCGTCACCGCCGGGAAACTGCGGCTGGCCCAGCAGGCCGCGTTGCGGGAGGTGCAGAAGGCGGAGTATCAGCTCATCCGGGCGAGGTTCGACGTGCTCCGCGACGTCCGGCAGGGTTTTTACGCGCTGCTCGTCGCCCAGCGCCGAGTCGATATTTATAGGCTCCTGCTCGACATCGCCAAGCGGTCGTACGAGATCGGACGCCAGCTCGCCGAGGCCGGCGAGGGCACGAAGGCCGACGTGCTCTTCTGGAGCATCGAGCGCGACCGGGCCGAGGTGCGGCTGCTCAACGCCGGCGTGCTCATCGAGACGGGCCGGCGCCAACTGGCCGCGGCGGTCGGCCTCCCGCGGGCCGACGTCGGCCGGCTCGAAGCCGACCTGTTCCAGAAGCTGCCAAACTTTGACCTCAAGGCGCTCCAGGAGGCCGTGGTGCGATCCAACTCCAGGCCGCGGGTGGCTGAGGCCGACATCGCCCGGGCACAGTGGGCGCTCGAACGGGCTGTCGTCCAGCCGATCCCCAACGTGAACCTGATGGGCGGCTATCAGCGACAGGTGGGGGGGCCGCCCCAGGACCAGGGGTTGGCCCAGGTGATGCTGGCCGTGCCGCTCTTCGACCGCAACCAGGGCAACATCCGCTCCGCCCGGGCCGACATCGCCTCATCGAGGGCCGACCTGCGCACGATCGAGCTCGACCTCGCGAACCAGACCGCCCAGGCGATCGCCAACTACCGCACGGCGCAGCGGCTCGCCGACTGGTACGAGACGTACATCCTCCCGAAGGCCCGCGAGACGGTGCAGCTCACGCAGACGCTCTACGGCCGCGGCGAGGTGACGTTTCTGAGCCTGCTGCAGGCGCAGCGGATCCTCACCGAGACGGAACTGGCGTTCGTCGAGGCGCAGGCCGAGCGGTGGACCGGTGCCGTCACCATCGCCAGCCTGCTCCAGTTGGATCAGTTCCCGCCGGAGGCCGACGCCCCCGAGCTGATCCGT
>RGVT01000038.1 GCA_010027105.1 Planctomycetia bacterium | reverse complement strand
GTCGGCTTCAGCCTGTCACCCTTCCAGCCTCTGGCCGTCGGGGTTTGCCCCGCATCTGTCCGGGGCCGGGAATCGCACGCGGGCGGGCGTTGCTTGCAAGGTTTCCGGGAATGGCTATCCTTTTCCGCCGGGGATTCCGTACGCCCCTTGGGTGGGCACTTCACTCTCTCCTTCCGAAGGTGATCTCATGACCAGTGGACTTCTCGTTCTGGGGGCGGCCATGCCCTCGCTGTCGATCTTTCAGTACAACGCGGTCGACAACATCTTTTCGATGACGGTCGCCACGATGGGCGCGGCGGCGCTGTTCCTGTTCCTCTCGCGGGTCAACGTCGATCCGGAATATCGGCCGGCCCTGACGGTGTCGGGCCTCGTGGTGGCGATCGCCTGCTACCACTACTTCATGATCCGCCACAGCTGGCACGACGCCTACAAGCTGGCGGAAGGCGGGGCCGGATACATCGGCACCGGCGCGGCCTTCAACGATTTCTACCGCTACGCCGACTGGATCCTGACCGTGCCGCTCCTGATGGTGGAACTGGTGGCGGTGCTGCGGCTTCCGGAAGCGAAGGCGACGAGCCTGCTGACCCGGCTCGTGGTCGCCGCGGCGGCGATGATCGCGCTGGGGTATCCGGGCGAGGTGATCGCCGATCCGGCGCGCTGGCAGGAGCGGGTCATCTGGGGAGGCCTGTCCTCGGTGCCCTTCTTCTATATCCTCTACGTGCTCTGGACGGAGCTCACCAACTCGCTCGAGAGCCAGCCCCCCGCGGCCCGCAAGCTGATCGAGATCGCCCGGCTGGTCATCCTGATCACGTGGGCGGTGTACCCGATCGCCTACGCGTTGGGCGGGACGCCGGACGCGCTCAAGGCGAAGGCCGGCCTCGCGGATGCCGCCAGCGGGATCGTCGGCGCCAATGGCGTCGTCGGCCTCCAGATCGGCTACGCGATCGCCGACATGACCGCGAAGGCGGGCTTCGGCGTGCTGGTCTATTTCATCGCCCGGGCGAAGAGCAAGAAGGCCGTGGGCGAGGCGGCGTACGCCTGATCGGCGGCACCCCCTTTCGGCACGAGAGAGTGACAACATGCACGCGGCCTCGATCACGTTGCTCGCCTGGGCAATGATCGGGGCCGCGTGTCTTTTTCGCGACGCCGCCCTGCCGGTCGGGGGCGTGCTCGCGCTGCTCGTCGCGCTCGTCGGCTTGCCGCACGGGGCGGCCGACCAGCGCTTCGCCCGGCCGCGGCTCGAGCCGCTCCTCGGGCCGGCCTGGTGGATCGCGTTCCTGGCGGGATACCTGGCGATCGCCGGGGCCGTCGTGCTCGGCTGGTTTCTCGCGCCCGCCGCCACGATCGTCGTGTTCTTCCTCGCCTCGGCCTGGCACTTCGGCCAGGAGGAGCCCGGGCTGGCCTCGGGCTCGAGGGGCGGCAAGGCGTATCGGCAGGCGGCGCGCATGGCCCGCGGCGGCCTCGTGATCTGGGTGCCGGTCGCCCTGCAGACGGACGAGGTCGTGCGGCTGCTCTCGCTGACGGCGCCGCGGGCATTCGGTCCTGACGTCGAGCGGGCCGTCGAGGTCCTGGTGCCTTGGGCGTGGATGATGCTCGTGATCGCGGCGGTCGCGTGGGTCCGGCGGGCGCTGTCCGCCGTGGCGAGTCGGGGGACCAGGCGCCGGATCCTGTTCCTCGACACGCTCATGGTCGCCTCGCTCGTGATCCTGTTCGCCCGTGCGAATCCGGTCGTCGGTTTCCTGGTCTACTTCTGCGGCTGGCACTCCATCCGCGGCCTGCGCCGGCTGCGGCGCGAACTGGCCGAGAGCTGGTGGCAACTGGCGGGGAGCCTGGCCCCGCTGACCGTCCTCTCGATCGCCCTCGTGGCCCTCGTGGCCTGTGTCGTCCTGCGGGCCCCGACCTGGAACGACACCCTGATCCGGGCGACGTTCGTCGGCCTGAGCGGCCTCGCCCTGCCCCATCTGGTGCTGCACGATGCGGGCCCGATGCTCGACCGGGTGTTCGAGGATCGGGCCGCCCGGCCGGCCGGGGCGGGGGGTGCCGCATGAGCCGGGCGACGCGATACGACCACGTGATCGTCGGCGGCGGCCTGCAGGGCTGCCTCGTGTCGCACGCGCTTGCGCATCACCGGCCCGAGGCCCGCGTGCTGCTCGTCGAGCGCGCGAGCGACCTGTGCGGCAACCACACCTGGTCGTTCCACGAGTCGGACATTCCCGAGCAGGCCCGCGCCTGGTTCGACCCGCTCGTCGCCCACCGCTGGCCGGGGTATCTCGTCAGGTTTCCGGCGCTGACCCGGCGGGTGGGGATTCCCTACGCCACGATCTCGTCCGCGGGTCTCCGTGAGGCCACGCGCCGGCTGGCCGCCGAGGCGCACGCGCGGGCCGGCCGCGGGGCTTTGGTCATCCGCAGCGGCGCGGCATGCGAGATCGTGTCGCCGACGTGCGTCAGGCTCGGCGACGGCGCGCTCGTCGACGGCGCGACGGTGATCGACTGCCGCGGGCGGGCGGCGGCGCCCGGGCCGCCGCGGGGCGCGGGCTACCAGTCGTTCATCGGGCACGAGTTTCGCGTCGGTCGTCGCTGGCCCGCGGCCGAGCCGACGGTGATGGACGTGCGTGAGGATCAGGCCTCGGGCTTCGAGTTTCTCTACGAACTCCCGTTCGGCCCCGATCGCGTGCTGCTGGAATACACCCGCTTCAGCGAAGACCCCGGTTGCGACGAGGCGCGGGCGGAGGCCCTGATCGCCACTCGGCTCGCCGAGGCCGGAGCACACGATACCGAGCGGCTGCGGACGGAGCGGGGCTGCCTGCCGATGCCCTACGAGGCCCCCGCGCGGGCCCCGAATGCGGCGGTCGCCGGAGGGTATGCAGGCGGCTGGTATCACGCCGCCACGGGATACTCGATGCCACTGGCGGCCCGCTTCGCCGACATCCTGGCCCGCGCGGCCCCCGACCGCGTGGGCGCCGAACTCGCCGCGGCTGCGGCGGGTGATTCGCTGCGGCGGGGATTCGCCCGGTTCTTGAACCGGCTCTTGTTCTGCCTCGTCACGCCCCGGGACCGGTGGAAGATCTTCCGGCGGTTCTACCGGGTGCTGTCCGAGGAACGGATCTCGAGGTTCTACGCCCACCGCTTCACGGTCGCCGACGCCGCCCGGATCGTCGTGGGGCGGCCGCCGAGCGGACTCGCGCCGCTGCGGTTCGCACGGTCCTTCCTTTCCCCCACTGGCCCGGGGCTGACATGAGCACCAACCCGCTCGGTTTCGCCGGATCGTCGCACCGCACCGCCCGCACGCGGCACGGCTGGTCGAGGGCTCTCCAACTCGCCCCCGACCTCTACCCCGGCGTCGGCGGCAAGCGGTTCCGGGCCGCGCTCCTGCAGCGGGCGTACGAGTTCGCGGGAGGGAAGGGCGAGGCTCCGGCACCGATCAGCGACGCGATCGAACTGCTCCACGCCGGGTCGCTCGTCCTCGACGACTTCGAAGACGGCTCGCTGACGCGGCGCGGCCAGCCGGCGCTGCACCGGGTGGTGGGGCCGGCCCGCGCGGTCAACGCGGGCAACTGGATGTATTTCCGGGCCCTGGAGCTCGCCGGGGCCGCCTCCGCGGATCCGGCCCGGTCGGCCGCCGTGCTGAGGAGGTTCGTCGAAGTGGCCCGCCAGTGCCACGAGGGGCAGGCGATCGATCTCTCGACGCGGATCGACGAGGTCACGCCCCGGCAGGCGCGGGCCGCGGCGCTGGCGATTTCCCGGTGGAAGACCGGCCGCCTGGTGTCGCTGGCCGCCTGGTGCGGTGCGCACGCCGCGGAGGGAGACCCGCAGACCCTGCGGGCCGCCGCGGCGTTCGGCTGCCGCGTGGGCATCTGCCTGCAGATGAAGAACGACGTCGACGAGCTCGCCGAGTTCGTCGCCGGCGCCGAGCGCTGCGACGACCTGCGGAACAGGCGGGTCACCTGGCCCTGGGCCTGGGCCGCGGACCGGCTGCCGGAGCACGCGTTCGCGGCGCTGCAGCGGCGGCTGACGGGGCCGCGCCACGATGTAGACTCGCGCCGCTCGGTGGCGCGGGATCTGCTCGAGCTCACGAGCGGCGCCGCGGCGATGGCGATCCACGCCCGGCTCCGCCGCGCCACGGATCTCCTGGCCGCCGCGACCGGCGGCGCGGGCCGGGCCGGGCTGCTCGCCGAGGTGACCGGGGTGTTCAGGATCGACGCGCACCCGTCCGTGGCAGAGGCGACCTGATGAGCGTGGCGGCCGGTGCCGGTCGGCGGGCGCCCGCGGCGCATGCCCCCCCGCGGCGCCGGGCCGCCGTGATCGGCAGCGGCTTCGGCGGCCTGGCGGCGGCCATCCGTCTCCAGTCGATGGGCTTCGCGACGGTCTGCTACGAGGCCCGCGACAAGCCGGGCGGACGGGCCTACGTCTACGAAGACGGCGGCTTCATCTTCGACGCCGGGCCGACCGTGATCACGGCTCCGCACTGCCTCGAAGAGTTGTTCGCGCTCTCCGGCCGGCGGATGGCGGACTACGTCCGTCTGCTGCCCGTGAACCCGCTCTACAGGCTGCTGTGGAGCGACGGCGTGTCGTTCGATTACGTGGCCGACGAAGAAGGGCTGATCGAGCAGGTCCGCCGCGTGAGCCCGGGCGACGTCGCGGGCTACCGGCGGTTCGCCGACTACGCCCGGCAGGTCTTCGAGAAGGGCTACGAGGAACTCGGGGCCGTCCCGTTCCTGAACTTCACCGACATGCTCGGGGCCGCGCCGCACCTCGTGCGGCTGCGGGCCGACCGCAGCGTCTACGCCCAGGTGTCCCGGTTCGTGAGGGACGAGCACCTCCGGCAGGCCTTCAGCTTCCATCCGCTGCTCGTCGGCGGCAACCCGCTCGACACGAGCTCCATCTACACGCTGATCCACTGGATCGAGCGGAAGTGGGGCGTGTTCTTCCCCGAGGGGGGCCGGCCTGGTGCGGCTGTTCGAGGAACTCGGCGGCGTGCTCCGGCTCGCAGCCCCGGTCGAGCGCGTGACGCTCGAGCCCGGCCCGCATGCACCGCGGCACGTCGTCCATGCGGCGGACCTGCCGCCCGAGGCGTTCGACGTCGTCGTCTCCAACGCCGACGTCCACCACACCTACTCCACGCTCTACCGCGGCGTCGCCGGGGCCGAACGGCGGCGGCGGCGGCTCGAACGGATGGCGTGGTCGATGTCGCTGTTCGTGCTCTACTTCGGCACGCAGCGCAGGTATCCGGAACTCTCCCACCACACGATCCTGTTCGGGCCGCGGTTCGAGGGGCTGTTGCGGGACATCTTCCGCGGCCCGCGCCTGCCCGACGACTTCAGCCTCTACCTTCACGCCCCCACGGTCACCGACCCGGGCATGGCCCCGCCGGGCTGCGAGGCGTTCTACGTGCTCAGCCCCGTGCCCCACCTCGGCAACGCGGCCATCGACTGGGCCGCCGAGGCGGTCCGCTACGGCGACGCGATCCTCGCCGCGCTCGAGCGCCGGCTGCCGGGCCTGCGGGAGTCGATCGTGACCCGCCGCCACTTCACCCCCGCCGACTTCGCCGCCACCTTCCACGCCCACCACGGCTCGGCCTTCTCGGTGGCGCCCACGCTCACGCAGAGCGCCTACTTCCGCCCGCACAACCGCGACCCTGACATTCCCGGGCTCTACCTGGCCGGAGCGGGAACCCACCCCGGAGCCGGCGTGCCCGGGGTGGTCAACTCCGCCAAGGCGACATGCGCCACGATCGCAGCGGATTTCCATGTCGTTCGCATCTAGGTCGTCGCAGGCTGAAGGGATGCAGACCGATTCCGCGGCGGCGGCCCGCGAGTCGATCCGGCGCCACAGCAGGTCGTTCTCGTTCGCGAGCCGGCTGCTGCCGGCAGCCAAACGGTCCGACGTGGAGCGGCTCTACGCCTGGTGCCGGTGGTGCGACGACGGTGTCGATGCCGCCCCGTCGCCCGCGGCGGCGGCGCTGTTCGTCGATCAGGTCGCCCGCGACCTGCGGCTCATCGCCGCGGGCAACGAACCGGCCGCGGCGGAAAGCCGGTGGCTGGCCGGACTCGTCCGCCGCCACGACCTGTCGATCCCCGCGGCCGAGGCGCTGCTCGCGGGCATGCGGGCCGACCTCACGCCGGCGGCGGGCTTCGACGAGGCCGAGTTGATGCGGTATTGCTTCCGCGTCGCGGGAGCGGTCGGGGTGCTCATGTGCCCGCTGCTCGGGCTCCGGGAGCGTGGTTTCCTGCCCCATGCCGCCGCCCTGGGCATGGGAATGCAGCTCACGAACATCGCCCGCGACGTGGCAGAAGACTGGCGGCGCGGCCGCTGCTACCTGCCGGTCGAATGGACCGGCGGCCTGCGCCCGGGCGGCGCCGCTCCCGCAGCCGACGGGGTCGAGGCCGGCGTGCGGCGGATCCTCGACTCGGCCGACGGATTCTATGCCGCGGGCGACTCGGGCATCGTCGCGCTCGACCGCGATGCCCGCCTGGCGGTCCGGGCGGCGTCGAGCATCTACCGGGCGATCGGCACGCGGATCAGGCGGCGGGGCTACCGGGTGCTGGAGCAACGGGCCCGGGTCTCCACGGTCGGCAAGGTCGGGCTGTTCGTGCGGGCGGCGCTGGCGGGTATGATGCCGCGGACCGATCGTGAGCGGCCCGTGCCGCTCGGCAGCGCGGTCGCGCAGTCGCTCGCCACCGCGCGAGAACTGCTCCTCGAACACGGAGTCTCGGCATGAAGAACGAGCGGCGCTGTTCCTGCTCGTCGCCGTGAAGCCGAAGGATGCCGCGACGTTCGGCTCCGCGCCCCTGGTCTACGCCGGCGGCTCGGCGGCCCTGGCGATCGCCTTCAACCGGGCGTCGGCATGGCTGGCCGGCCGGTCGTCGGAAGGCTGAAGCCGGGGGGAAAAAGGTGACAGCCACCATTTGCCGGTCGCCGCAGGCGACACGGCCCCGGCCAAAGGCCGGGGTCTCCAGACAAATGGTGGCTGTCACCTTTTTCCGGCGTTCTCGAAGGCGTCGAGATCGAGCGTTTCGTGCGTCGTGTGGATCTCCATCTGCCCGCAGCCGAGCGTCACGGTCGGGATCCCGTTGGCCGCCATCCAGTTGGCGTCGAGGCCGCCGTTGCAGACCTCGAGCCGCGGCGCGAGGCCGATCGCCTCCACGGCCTTCCGCGCCGCCACCACGCATGGCTCGTCGTCGTCGAGCCGGAAGGCCTCGTAGTCGAGCCGGCCCTCGATCGTCACCTTTCCAGTCTTGCCGTCGACGCTCCTGATCTTCTTCGCGGCCTCCTTGAACGCGGTCTCGATCGCCTTCACGATCCGGTTGCGAAACGCGGGGTCGTGGCCGCGGGCCTCCGCCTTGAGCGCCGCCGATTCCGCGACCACGTTCGTGGCCGACCCGCCCTGGATCGTGCCCACGTTGCTCGTGCCGCGCCTGCCCCCCTTCTCGACCAAACCGTGCCAGCCGTCCTCCACGAGCGACGCGATCGCGAGGGAGGCGATCGCCACGGCCGACACGCCCTTTTCCGGCGCCACGCCCGCGTGGCTCGGGGCCCCCTCGATCCTGATGTCGAGCCGGTGGCCGCCGGTGGCGCCGATCGTGATCTTCTCGACGGCCCCGCCGTCGAAGTTGAAGGCCAGCTTCGGCCGGCCGAGGTCGGCCGCCCTCACGAACCGCGCGCCGTACAGCCCCACCTCCTCCTGGATCGCGAACAGGAACGTCAGCGGTGGATGCGGAAGTTTCCCGCGCAGGATCTCGAGGGCCGTCGCCAGCACGACGGCGCAGCCCGCGCGGTCGTCGGCGCCGAGGCCGGTCGCCGGATCGGCGCTCTTCACGAACCGGCCGGCCGCCGTGGGCTTCGATCCGAGGCACACCGGCACCGTGTCCATGTGGGCCATGAGCAGCCGCCGCGGGCCCGCCGCGGTGCCGGGAAATTTCACGATCAGGTTGCCGACGTTGCCGGGGAGCGGCGTCTTCGTGTGGGCCGAGTCGAAGTGAATCGCGCCGGTGGGGCAGCCGGCCGCGCGGAGGTGCTTCACGATCCGCTCGGCCACCTGTTTCTCGTCGCCCGAGCCGCCGCGGATCGCCATCAGTTCGAGGACGAGCCGGCGGGCGGCGGTGAGATCGGGGGCGGGGGCGGATGCGACCGGGGCCGGTCTTTTGGCGGCGTGTTTCATCCTGGGATTGTAGCCGCTACATTGCCTTCATGGCCCGGAACGGAATCCCCAAGCCGCTCGCCCTGGATCGCGTCCACCAGGGGGACTGCCTCGACCTGCTCGCCCGCGTGCCCACCGGCACGGTGAGCCTGGCGTTCGCCGACCCGCCGTTCAACATCGGCTACGACTACGACGCCTACGACGACCGCCGCTCGAGCGACGATTATCTCGCGTGGTCGAAGCGGTGGATGGGCGAGATCGTCCGCGTGCTGCGCGACGACGGCACCTTTTGGCTCGCGATCGGCGACGAATACGCCGCCGAGCTCAAGGTGCTCGCCACCCGCGAGCTCGGCCTCACCTGCCGGTCGTGGGTGGTCTGGTACTACACCTTCGGCGTGAACTGCAAGCAGAAGTTCAGCCGCTCGCACGCCCATCTCTTCCACTTCGTGAAGGATCCCGAGGCGTTCACGTTCAACGTAGACGCGATCCGCGTGCCGAGCGCGCGCGAGCTGGTGTACGGCGACAAGCGGGCCAACGCCGCCGGCCGCCTTCCCGACGACACCTGGATCCTCCGTCCGCAGGACCTTCCGGAGGGTTTTGCAGCCGACTCGGATACGTGGTATTTCCCCAGAGTGTGCGGCACGTTCAAGGAGCGCTCGGGCTGGCACGGCTGCCAGATGCCGGAGCAGCTCCTCGGCCGGATCATCCGCGCGTGCAGCCACGAGGGCGATCTCGTGCTCGATCCGTTCGGCGGCAGCGGCACGACGCTCGCCGTCGCCAAGAAACTCGGCCGTTCGTTCCTCGGCCTCGAGCTTTCCGAGCAATATGCGGCCCGCATCAACGAGCGGCTGGCGGGCATCAGTTCGGGCGATCCGCTCGACGGCGCCCCCGAACCGCTCAAGAGCGTCCCCACCACGAAAAACGGCCGCCGACTCAAGCGGACCACGAGCGGGACGTTGTTCGACCGTTGAGCCCGTCCGGTGACCGCGGCGGTCGCCCACGTCGCGTCATGCCCCACGAAAAAACCGCCTCCGAGCCCGCCACCGGCTTCCTCGGCGCGCCCGCCGACGGCGGCCTGTCGATCGACCGGCTCGCGCAGGCCTTCGCCGCGATGATGGGCGCCCCCGATCCCTACGCGGCCGGGCAGCCGGCCGCGGCCGAGATCGTGCGGGTCGACGCGTCCCCCGACCTCGACGACCCGCTCGGCGGCGACGAGGGCGACGCCAAGGTCAATCCGCGCTCGATCCTCGAGGCGCTCCTGTTCGTGGGGCTGCCCGGAGGCGAGCCGCTCACGAGCCGGCGCGTGGCGGGCCTGATGCGGGGCGTGCGGCCGCAGGAGATCGACGGCCTGGTGGGCGAGCTCCAGGCCGGCTACGAGGCCAACGGCTGCCCCTACCAGATCGTCTCGCAGGGGGCGGGCTGGGTGCTGCGGCTGAAGCCCGAGTTCGCCCGCTTCGCCCAGGTGCTCGAGGGGCGGGCCCGCCGGGTGCGGCTCGACGCCGAGGCCCTCGACGTGCTGGCGGCGGTGGCCTGGAACCAGCCGGTGGCCCGCGACAGACTCGTGGAGCTCGGCTGCGACGCCGCGCCCACCACGCTGCGCACGCTCGTGCGCCGCGGCCTCCTCGAGCTCGTCGCGGAGGCGAAGGAGGCCGAGCCCGCGTATCGCACGACGCGGAAATTCCTCGAGGTGTTTCGGCTCGGCTCGCTCGCCGACCTGCCCGATCCCGCCGCGCCACCGGGCTGACGTCACGCGACGGCCCGGCAGAGTCGCCACCTTGTAGCCGCAGAGTGGTACACCTTGTAGCCGCAGAGTGGTACTCTGCGGAATACGGTCGGTTGGTCGACAGGCTCGTCCGGCCTTTGACAGGCTAAAGTTTGACAGGCTAAAGCCTGTCCTACGGGTGCACGCGGGCGAGCGCCTCGGCGCGGGTGGTGATCGCGCCGTCGAGCTGGAGCGCCCGCAGCCGTGCGAGGGTCGCCCCCATCTGCGGACCAGTTGCGACGCCCGCCGCGATCAGATCGGCCCCGGTCACGAGCGGCGGCGGGTCGAGCTCGGCCCGCGGGCGCGTTACCTGCCCGCTCACCCAGGCCGCCGTCGCCGCGTCGCCGAGGCCGCGGTCGGACCGGGCCCGCAGGAGATCCGCGAGCAGGAACGCATCCTCGTGGGCGAGCCAGGGCTGCACCTCCGACCACTGCCGGCCCGCGGTCCCTACCCCCCCCACGGCCGTCACGGCCTCGAGGAGCCAGGTCGCGAGTTTCGTCTCGCGGTTGGCAAGCCGCAGCCGCGCCGCGGCCCGCCGCAGCGGCGCCGCGCCGGGGCCCTTCGCCCCGAAGAGCGCGGCGAGGGCCGAGGCCAGGCTCGGCTCGTCGAGCGCGTCGACGATCGCCGCCGCCGCCGCCCATGCCCGGTCGGCCGCCGGCCCGAGATCGCCTCCCGGCGCCACCTCCGGCAGCACCTCCTTGGCGAGCCCCGTCTCGGCGAGCAGTTCGAGCGCCCGCCGCCGGCCCGGCCGGCTCACCATCCCGCGCAGTTCCTCCGCGATCCGCTCGGGGCTCACGGTGGTCACGAGATGCGTCATCCGCTCGATCGCCGCCCGCGTCTCTCCGTCGAGGGCGAAGCCGAATGCCGCTGCGAACCGCACCGCCCGCAGCATCCGCAGGTGGTCCTCGCCGAACCGCAAGGCCGGCACGCCGATCGCCCGCACCACGCCGGCCGCGAGGTCGGCCCGGCCGCCCACGTGGTCGTGCACCTCCCCGGTGAGCGGGTC
This sequence comes from Planctomycetia bacterium, assembly GCA_010027105.1. Lineage (GTDB taxonomy): Bacteria > Planctomycetota > Planctomycetia > Pirellulales > UBA1268 > RGVT01. The sequence continues at coordinate 2,700 of RGVT01000038.1, read as the reverse complement.
GAGGAACAGCCCGTTGATCGTGAAGTCGCGCCGCCTCGCATCCTCCGCGGCCGTCGAAAACGTCACGCCCGCCGGGTGGCGGCCGTCGGTGTAGGCGGCGTCGGTCCGGAACGTGGCCACCTCGATCTGCCCGGCCCCTTTCGGCCCCAGGACGGTGATCACGCCGAACGCCGCCCCCACGGCGAGGGTGCGCCCGTGGCCGAAGACCCGCCTGACCTCCTCCGGCCTGGCGGCCGTGGCCACGTCGTAATCGACGGGAATCCGGCCCAAAAGCTCGTCGCGGACGCAGCCGCCGGCCCACAGGGCCTCGTGGCCGGCGCTCCGCAGCCGGCTGACGACTTCGACGGCGAACCGGCGAGCCTGTTCCGGATTGGAAAGGGGTTTGGCCATCGGGGGAGGGGGCGGTTGACCGGCCGGGCGAAATGCCGATATTATTCCGGTGTTAGGGGTTCCGAGCGAGGTTGGCCACAAACGGCTGCGGGAACATTCGGATTTTTCATCTGCCCGCCGTCACTGACGGGCCGCTCCGCTCGGACGTTCGTTTCATTTTTCATTTCCCTTCCCGAGTGCCCACATGGGCTTGAAAGGTTCCATCATGTCTCTTTCCACGTTGACCAGGCGGCGGGGCTTCACGCTCGTCGAACTGTTGGTGGTGATCGCGATCATCGGTGTCCTCGTCGGCCTGCTCCTGCCGGCCGTCCAGGCGGCCCGCGAAGCGGCTCGTCGGTCGAGCTGCCAGAACAACATGAAACAGATCGGCACGGGCCTCCACGTCTACGCCGACTCGAACGCCCGCGGCGGCGACAATTTCTTTCCGTGGCTGACCACTGGAGGGACCGTGAACCCCAGTAGCGGATTCAGTTGGCTGGCGCAGATTCTCGGAGGGATGGAGGAAACCAACCTGTTCCGCAACATTTCCGGCACAGGTACCCTCAAGCCGTTTTGGGATGGTACAAACCCGTCGGGCGGCGCACTCATTCCAACGACGAACACTTCATCCGGCACAGTCCGTGGCGTTGCCAGCTCGCCCGCTTCCACCAAGCTCAATTTCGCCTTGTGCCCGACTTTTTCGGGAAATGTGACGGTCAGTGGGAGTATGGACGGTGTCAGCACTTACCGGGCCAATGCCGGAATTTCGAACGACGGCTGGACGCAGGGAACGGCCACGACCGGCACCGCCCCGAATGGCGGAACGCGGGCCGGCGGCTTGGCTGCTGACCGGCGGCTCGGATTCCGCGATTTTGCCGACGGGACGAGCAAGACAGTCATGATTTCGGAGAGTCGGATCAATCCGAGCACAGCCACCGGCTGGCCGTGCAGGTGGATCGACGGCGAGTTGCTGCACATGCCATCGTTCTCGTCTGGCACGCAGAATTCGAGCAACACGTGGTCCGGCTCGCAGACCCTCCTCACGTTGATGAGCGGCTCGAACACCACGTCGAGCGCTCCAGTGGCCAATACGATCATGCTTGGCTCCGGAACCGCTGCGACCGGGATCACATGGGGCCCGTCGAGCGACCATGCAGGCAAGGTGATCGGCCACCTGTTCGCCGATGGGCACGTGGAGTTTATTTCGGCCGACGTTCTTGCATCGACGTACCACGCCTTGAACACACGGTCCGGCAACGAGCCGATTCCGGAGTATTGATTCCGGATCGACCGTCGGTTGATGGCATGATTCTCGGGGCGGCCGGCGACGCGAGTTGCCGGCCGCCTTCTTTTGTGGTGCGATGCAGCGATGAGCGACTCGCCCGCCATCGAGATCTCCGCCGCGGAGGCGGCCGCGGAACTCCGCCGCACGCCCCCCTCCGCCGCCCTCCTGCTCCTCGACTGCCGCACGGCCGAGGAACATGCCACGGCCAGGATCGCCGGCTCGCTGCTCCTGCCGATGCAGGAACTGCCCGAGCGGATGGCCGAACTATCGGCTTGGAAGGACAAGCCGATCATCGTCCACTGCCACCACGGGATGCGCAGCCTGCGCGTGGCGAAGTGGCTCCGCGAGCAGGGCTTTTTCCTGGCCCAAAGCATGCAGGGCGGCATCGACGCTTGGAGCACCGACGTCGATCCGGCCGTGCCGAGATACTAGGTTCACGCGACGGCTCGGCATCCTGCCGCCCGTCGCTTGGCCGACCTCCGTCGGCTGGTGGCAACCCGGCCCCTGTGGGACAGGCTTCAGCCTGTCATTCCTCGTGACAGGCTGAAGCTGATCGTTGTTCGTGACAGGCTGAAGCTGATCGTTGTTCATGACAGGCTGAAGCTGATCGTTGTTCATGACAGGCTGAAGCCTGTCCTACGGTGAACGGTACCGCGTTCAGGAGCAGATCGGGCTCGTCGTACTCCTCCGGCACGAGCTTGCGTGCGATCGCCGCAGCGAGGGCGTCGATGCCGAGGCCGGTCGCTGCGGACGTGCGCATCGCATCGGGCGGAGCGCCGACGGTGTCGGCGGCCAGGTCGCATTTCGAGAGGATCAGCAGCGTACCCGGAGGACGTGCTTCAGCCTGTCGCGAAGCATCACGGGCGTCGACGACGTGCAGCACGAGATCGGCCGTGGCAGCGGCGGCCCGCGCCCGCGCGATGCCCGCCGCCTCCGTCGGACCGGCCGGCTCGTCGCCGAAAACGCCTCTCAGCCCGGCCGTGTCGACGAGGTCGATCTCCCAGCCGTCGAGCACGATCCGCGTTTCGAGCACGTCGCGGGTGGTG
>RGVT01000370.1 GCA_010027105.1 Planctomycetia bacterium | reverse complement strand
CGCCGGTCGCCGGGTCGCGGGTGAAGGCCACGCCGGTGGCGCAGTCGTCGCCCATGTTGCCGAACACCATGCTCTGCACGTTGACGGCCGTGCCCCACTCGTCGGGAATCTTGTACTTGCGGCGGTAGAGGATCGCCCGCTCGTTCATCCAGCTGCCGAACACGGCGCCCACGGCGCCCACGAGCTGCTCGAACGGATCCTGCGGGAAGTTCTTGCCGGTCCGTTCCTTGATCAGCTGCAGGTATCGCTTGATGAGCTCGCGGAGGTGGGCCTCGGTGAGGTCGGTGTCGTGGTGGATGCCGAGCTGGTGCTTGAGCCCCTCCATCACCTCTCGAACGGCTCGTGCTCGTTCTCGTGCCGCTTCTGCACGCCCATGACGACGTCGCCGTACATCTGGATGAAGCGGCGGTAGGAGTCGTAGGCGAACCGGGGGTTGCCGGTGGCCTCGGCGAGGCCGACGACGGTCTCGTCGTTGAGGCCGAGGTTGAGGATCGTGTCCATCATGCCCGGCATGCTGTCGCGGGCGCCCGACCGCACGCTCACGAGCAGGGCCCGCGTGGGGTCGCCGAACTTCTTGCCCGTCTCCTTCTCGAGGAGCTTGACGTAGGCGGCGATCTCGTCCTCGAGGCCCTTGGGGAACTTCTTCTTGTTGTCGTAGTAGTCGATGCAGACCTGGGTCGTGATCGTGAAGCCGGGGGGCACGGGGAGGCCGATCTTCGTCATCTGGGCGAGGTTCGCCCCCTTGCCGCCCAGGAGCGGCTTCATCGTGCCGTCGCCGTCGCACTTCTTGGCCCCGAAGTAATAGATCATCCGGCCCGACTTTCCGGCCTTGCCCTCGGACTTCGACGACTTCTTGCCGGCGGACTTCTTCTTGAGGGTGGTGGCCATGGGGCGCGAGGGACCTTTCCAGAAGGGGATGGGAACCGGGCGAACGGCGGGTTTCCGCCGGAAAACTCGCCAGAATCTACGTTCGGGACGCAGGGCCGTCAACGAGCGGCTAGACCGGATCCGACTTCGGTGTAGCACCGGCTTCGGGGCGGCACGGATTGTCGCGTGGGCCGCGGCGGCCCAATGCTCCTCGAGCGTTCGCCGACCCCTCGCCTACGTCACCTGATCCACCAATCCGTCGCTCCAGCTATCTCGGATAAGCTCTAGTCGTGCCTTCCGAGCCACTTTTCCCGGATGCGCTCGAGCGTGCCGTCCTCGCGCATCCGCAGGATCGCCGCGTTCAACTCCTCCCGCAGGGGGCTCCCCGCGGGCAGGCCGAGGCCGTAGTCGAACGACTCGAAGACGGGGCCCACGAGTCGCACGTCACCCGTGCCCGACTGCGAGGCGAGGAACATCAGTTGCTGATTCTCGCCGACGACCGCCTCCACCGTGCCGAGCTCGAGTGCGTCGAACGCCTCGTTCAGCGTGGTGAACTCCCGGGCAATGCCCCCGCGCTGCCGCACCGCCGGAACCGTCACGGCGGCCCGCTGGCAGCCCACCGTGCGGCCGGCGAGGTCGCGCGGAGAGTGGATCGAGCCGGCGACCTGCTCCGCCGTGAGCGTGGCGGTGAGCACGCTGGTGAAGGCGGCGCCGAGCACGATGCCGCCGACCATCCACGCGAAGGCGAGCGTTCGGCCGAGGACGCCGTCGACGTGCTTGTCGTCGCAGCCGCCGGTGACGATCGTCGAGGCGATCCACCACATGGCCTCCCACACTCCCCGGGGATAGGAAGGCGGAAAGGACGCCGGGTTGTGCCGCCGTTCGAGCCACCAGAGGAGGTGGCCCGAGAGCAGGGCGAGGCCCAACACGAGCCCGAGCAGCGCGAGGAGCTGCCAGGAGAGCAGCGACTCCAGGGCCGAGAAGAACCCCGTGCTCGTGCGCGGCCGCACCGCGATGCGGAGGCCCGAGTGGGCGATCGGATGCGTGAGATCGACGATCCGTTCCCGCTCCTCGGTGATCGCCAGCGGCCCGAGCGCCACGTCGGCCCGTCCCGCGGTCAGGCATTCCAACAGTTGCTGAAAGCTCGTTTCACGCACGAAGTCGGTCGCCACTCCGAGCCGGCGGGCGAGGTCGTCCCAGATCTCGACGATCACGCCGGTGGGTCGCTCGCCCGTCCACTCGACGGCCGCGGCGATCGGCGTGACCGCGACCCGCAGCCGCCGCCCTCCCCCGTCGTCGGCGGCCACCGAGGCCCCGGCGGCGGCGAGGAGGAGGGCGACGAGCGGTAGCCGGCGAC